>JAAZMA010000083.1 GCA_012799055.1 Tissierellia bacterium | reverse complement strand
GTATAATACAAAATTAATAGAAAATAAATTAATCAACACTAAAAAAAGCTTAAATTCCTACGAGTATATATCTATTACCTTTTTGTCCTATATGTTGTTTTTAGTACTAATGACTACAATAGGGGGTCAAGGTATGGGTGAAAATGAGGCAATTAACAATAGGATTATGTCCACACCTATTACAAAAATTCAGTACTTTAATTGTAATCAATTTTCATTTTATTTTTTAGCATTGTTTATGAACTTACTATATATAATGGCCTATAGAATTATTGGGCTTTCCTTCCAAGGTTCTTTGCCTATTATATTATTGATTATATTGGTTCAAAGTGTTTTTGTGACTTCAGTATCTGGTTTTATAAGTGTATTTTTAAAGAGAAAGTTTGCAATGGTAGTATTATATATATTAATGCTAACACAGCTAATACTAGGAGTTACCTGGACCTCCATAGAAAGTATGGATGTTCAACTTTTAAAGGCTCTTGCTACAAAATATTCACCAGATATTTTAATTAGTTCTACCTATAGAAACTATTTAATTTACAACAATTTAGATTCTATAAAATCTAATTTAATTTTAATTATTATAATTTCTTTAGGATTATATCTTTTAAGTCTATTAAAATTGAAATGGAGTGGAAACTATGAAAATCCTACGGCTTAGTTATATAAATTTAAAGAGAATGAGTAAAAACAAAAGCAATTTAATCATGATGTTAATAGCTCCTTTAGTTATAATATTAGGAACTAATTTTATGGCAAATAAAGGGGGATATAATTTAAATGCAGATACAGCTTTTTATATAGAAGATGAAGGAGGATATGGTGAAGAAATACTTAAAAACATAGGATTTAAAGGGGAAATATTCCACAATTATGATGAAGCTTTAGAACTTTTAGAAAAAAACAAAATAGTAGCATTTTATAATATACCAAAGAACTTTACTGAAAAAATAAAAAAAGGAGAAAAACCCCAGATAAAATCTCATAAAAGAGAAGAGGGGAACATCACTTCTCCATTAGAAATACAATTAAATAATGAGATTAATAATAAAATAAAAGAGGAAGTACTTTTAAGTAGTAATATAATTGAAAATAGAGAAGAGTTATATAAATATAAAGGGGAAACCCTAATAGAAGATGAAGATACAAATAGTCTCAGTGGAAGTTCTTATATGGCAATGCTTATGATAATTTATTTTATTATACTATCTTCTACTGGTATAGGAGATGAGATGCTAAAGTTAAAGAAACAAAATGTACTATCTAGAGCCATGACTACTGCTAATAAAGGCTATGAAATAATGGGGGCTTTGTTTTTATCTACATTAGGGCTTATGGTAGGTTCAAACTTGCTGGTATTGTTTATAACAAAATTAATAATAGGCTACACTATTAAAAGCTTTTTAGTAATATTTATAAGCATTTTATTGGCCTCTATGTTTTCTATCACTTTGACCATTTTTTTGACTAGAATATCTGAGGATAATACCTTCGTAAGTATGAGTACTGCCATATATTCTGTAGCTAGCTTTTTTTTAAGTGCAATAGCTTCAGCTCCAGATTTTTATTCTAAAGTTCCAAAGGCTATAATTAATTTGGGTAAATTTATGCCTCAGTACTGGTTAATGGATAGTATAGAAAATACTAAACTGTTTCCAAATACTTTAGTTTTAATCCTTATGATACTGGCATTGTTTACTGCAGGTAGTTATAAGTTTAGGGATTTTGTAAATAAGGCATAAATTGGATAGAGAAGTTGTTATTTTGTAAAGCTTCATAAATGAAAAGACCTATAATATAGGTCTTTTCATGATAAAATTACTACTATTATTTTTGTTTTTTAACTTGGCTTTTCTACTTCTTGCTTCTTTTCATTTAATTTTTCTGTATTTAAAGGCTTTAAATTATTAGTTGTGGTAATCATTTTACAATTTCCTTGGAACTTTGCATTTTCATGTATTATTAAAGATTTTACCTCCATATCTCCAATTAATGCCCCTGTAGGTAGAAGTGTAAATTCATCTTTAACAACTATATTTCCCTTTATATTTCCTGCTGCAATTAAATTTTCACAGAGAATATTTCCATTAACTTCTCCAGATTCACCTAAAGTAATATTCCCATTATAATCTATATCTCCTTCTATGGTGCCATCAATTCTAAGATTTCCACTACCTTCAATTTTGCCAATAAATTTTATATTTTCTCCAATTAAAGAGTCAATACTTAGAGATTTAACTGGTTTTTCTTCTTTCTTTTTTCCAAACATAATTTATCCCCCTTACTTTATTTATTTAATACTGTTAATGGGTTAATAGTTTTGCCATTTTTATGTATTTCAAAATGTAAATGGCAACCAGTAGTTCTGCCAGTAGTGCCCATTTTTGCAATAACTTGTCCCTTTTCTACTTTGTCTCCCACTTTAACTAGATTTTTTGAATTATGGGCGTATAGGCTTTGGCATTCAGAATTATGTTTAATGATTATAGTCCTACCATATCCTGCTCTAGTACCTGAAAAAGTAACTATGCCAGAACCAGCAGCTTTTATGCTTGTCCCATAAGAGTTTGCAATATCAATACCTTTATGAAATCTAATTCCCCTTCCAAAGGGATTTCTCCTATTCCCATATTTGGAAGTAAGCCGACCTTGAGCAGGCCACAGATCTGGTATAGATTCTAGATACTTAAATCTATTGTCTACTTCTACAATAAAATTTTCTAATTCATTTTCTTTTTCATCTAATATTTTCTTTAATGCTGCCAAAGTTTCATTGGATTCTAAATTTTCTAAATGGGTCTTCCTACTTATACCACCAGATCTAGAAGCAGTGGATATACCAGCTTTTTTTTCCAATTGTTTTTGTAATCTTTCTACATCACTTAAAATATTATCTACTTCATGGATTTTTTCTTGAACATCTGTAGTTTTAGACTCTAAAGCAAAAATTATTTTATCTTTGTCTTTACTTATTTTTTCTAAACTTTGAATTTCTTTCTCCAATTCATATTTTATATAGTTTTTGTCCATGTTTTCAGATTGAAGACTATTGGTAAATGCTGTGACTTTGTTATTATAGAAAGTAAAAAAAATACTTATTACAATAGTAAAACCAATAATAAACTTAGGTAACCATTTAGGAATTACTATTCTTTTTACTTTTCCAGCTCCTGGGATAATTACAATACAAAGTTTAGAATCTTCTTTGTATTCCATACAAAACCCTCTTTTCTTTAAAACTTATGTATTATTTATTACTAGCTAGATTTTCTAATTGTGCTTTTAATTTGGCAATTTCCTCTAATTTAACTTCAATCTCTTTTACTTTTCCATCTAGTTCTACATTTCTTTGCTGTAATTCTTCCACTGTTAAATCTTTTTCTTCATTTATTTTTTGTAATTTCTGTACTTTTGCTTGCAATTCATTAATTTGTTTTTCTTGTTCCATATTATCTTTTTGTAGATTAGAGTTTATATTGGCTTTTCTATTAAAAGTAAAAAAGACAAAAGTAGAAATTATTATTATAGTAGTTAAAATAGATTTAGGCAGCCAATTAGGCAATGTAAATCTCTTTACTTTTCTAGTTTTAGGAATTATCATAATAGAAAGTTTAGAATTTTTTTCATTGTTCATGATATATCCCTCCCTTGTCCATTATACCATAAAAAACACATATATCCATAGAATACCATTTTACAAAAAAATCTATAAATCCTTATTATACAATAAAAATAGACTAGGTCTAGACCTAGTCTATTTTATTCCAATTCATCTGCCAATTGAATAAAGGTTTCAATATCTTTTTCTATTAATTTTAAAGAAGCTCTAAAGAAATCTATAGAATGTACATCTATATCCATTATTTTTCCTAGGTCTACAATATTGTTTTTTCCTGTAGCAGCTAGAAATTCATCGTATTTATTTACAAAACCACTTTTGTCTTCTAAATATTTTACATATAATCCCTTTGAAAACAGTAAGCCAAAGGCATAGGGGAAATTATAATAATTTCTTCCAGCAGAATAATAATGGCTTTTGTTTATCCACATATAGGGATGTAAATAATCAGGATCTAATCCATGGCCATAGGCAGATTTTTGTGCATTTATCATCATTTCTTTTAATTCTTCTACTGATGGAGAATGGCTTTGTCTACGTTCAAACAATTCCTTCTCAAATAAAAATCTACTATATATATCTACTATAACTTGTCCTGCATCTGAGATATAGGATTCTAATATACTTAGTTTTTCCCTATTATCTACCTCAGACAATGCTGCATTCATAACTATGGTTTCTGAAAATATGGAGGCTGTTTCCGCAATAGGCATAGGATAGCGACTATTTAATATGGAGGTTTTTTGTAGACATAGACCATGATAGCCATGACCTAATTCGTGAGCTAAAGTGATTACATTGCTAAAGCTACCATTAAAATTAGCAAGGATTCTACTTTCTTTAATTGGATGTAGATTAAAACAAAATGCTCCACCTCTTTTTCCTTCCCTAGGTTCAGCATCTATCCATTTATTATTAAAAGCATTGTTGGCAAAGTCAGCCAATTTATCACTAAAGGTTCTAAAATTCTCTACAATATAATCCTGAGCTTCTTTATAGCTATAAGTTTTATTAACTTGGACTACAGGAGCAAATAAATCATAGAAGGGAAGACCATTACTATGTCCTAATATTTCCCCTTTTTTTCTATAGTATTTATGAAATACTGGCAAAGCTTCTTCAATAGCAGACAACATGGCATTAAGGGTTTCTTCATCCATTCTAGATTGAATTAAGGTTTCTTCCAAAGGAGATTCATAGCCTCTAAGTTTACTAGTAGTTAAAACTTCTCCTTTAATACCATTGAGACAAGCTGCAGAAGATTCTTGGATTTTTTTGTAGGCTTCTAATTCAGCATTATAGGCAGTAATTCGAATATCTTTATCCTTGTCATATGCCATATTTCTAATTATGGGCAAGGGTAATTGTTTTACTTCACCATTTAATTTAATATCTACCATCAATGTGGAACTTAACATATTTTGTAATTTAGCCCAAGCAGTAGAGCCTGTATTTTGCATTTTTGAAATTAATACTTCTTCTTTTTCAGATAATAAATACTTATTTCTATCCCTTATTTGATTTAGATAGAAATAGTGTTCTTTAAGTAATTCTGAAGCATTAATAATTTCATCTAAATTATCTAGTTGACCAATAAATTTTTGAAACTGAACATTAGGTTTTGTTATTTTAGTTGCCTTCATTTGTAATTTCTCCATAGACTGTAATGCATTTTGGTTTTTAGCATCTACACTTAAGGATAGATTTGCATATCCCATTAGTTTAGTGTATAAAGCTGAAAATTCCATGGATTTTTTTAAATATCCTTCAATACTGTTTATAGGGTCATCCATAGATTTAAAATTATTTTCTGCCCACTTAATCATCTCTTCAATTTGCTTGTCTAGTTTTTTAATGTCTAAGCTATATTCTTCTGATTCAAAAGAAGTATATAGTTCATCTAAAGACCATCTCATCCTATCCCTCCTTAAAATATACTTATTATAATCATATACTTAATATCTTTTAAATTCAATAAAAATATTTAGACTCACGAAATAAAGAAATATAAAGAAAGTAGGCGACTAAATTCGCCTACTAGGAATTTTCTTCTACTATATTGTCTAATACTTTAGCTGCTGCTAATATTACATTTTTACAGCCAATATTTTCTTTTCTGTATTTAGCTTTTAGTTCTTTACAATTAGTACTTCCCATTTCTTTTTCATATTGTTGAAAAAGTTTTTCAGTTAATTCCTTTATCTTTTCATCCTCATGGGCAATATTTTCTACATATTTACTACTTAAGGCCATAACTGCCCCTGTCAATGCTCCACATACTGACTCTATACCCATTCCTCCGCCAAAGGCCGCAGATAGTTTTAATGCTTCTTTAGATAAGCCTAGATTATAAGCTTCATTGGCCCCATATAAAATTTTTTCAGCACAATTATAATCTTCTTTTTCTCCAAAACCATTCATTATTAAATCGTATAGCATATAAATTACCTCCCTTTTTAAAACAATGTTAATATTATATCATAAAAATTTATAGGAGTTTAAAATATTTTCCTTGTAAATGAACCATAATACATATATACTTAATAAGCTAGATTATAAAGGAAGGATGTAATAAATTAATGGTAAAATTAAAATTTGAGGATATAAACCTATCCAGAGAAATTCTTAGGGCAGTTTCTGATATGGGTTTTGAAGAAATGTCCTCTATTCAAACTCAAACAATACCTATTCTTTTAGAAGGTTTGGATATAATAGGTCAGGCACAAACTGGAACAGGTAAGACAGCAGCTTTTGGAATACCTATTGTGGAAAACTGTGATTCTCAAGATAGGAGGCCTCAGGCTATAGTACTTTGTCCTACAAGGGAACTGTCTATTCAAGTGGCAGAGGAGATTAGGAGATTAGCCAAATATAAAAAAGATATATTTGTACTGCCAATTTATGGTGGACAGCCAATAAATAGGCAAATAAATACACTTAAAAAAGGTGTACAAATAGTAGTAGGAACTCCAGGTAGGATAATGGACCATATTAGGAGAAAGACTTTAAAACTAGATAATATAAATATGGTTATATTAGATGAAGCAGATGAAATGTTCGATATGGGTTTTAGAGATGATATAGAATGGATAATGAATGGTTTAAAGGAAGAGAGACAAACCATATTTTTTTCAGCCACTATGCCTGATGAAATAATAAAATTTGCAAAACAGTATCAGAATCAGCCTAAAATAATAAGAATAGCCCATAAGGAATTGACTGTACCTAAAGTAGAACAATATTATGTAGAATTAAAGGAAGACATAAAGACGGAAATATTATCTAGATTATTAGATATATACAATCCTAAACTTTCCATAGTTTTTTGTAATACTAAGAAAAAAGTGGACGAATTAACTATTGAATTACAGGGAAGAGGGTATTTTGCAGATGGGCTTCATGGAGATTTAAAACAAACTCAGAGGGATAGGGTAATGAATAAGTTTAGAAGTGGAAATATAGATATATTAGTAGCTACAGATGTGGCAGCAAGAGGCTTAGATATAGATGATATAGATATGGTATTTAATTATGATATACCTCAAGATGAAGAGTCTTATGTCCATAGAATAGGGAGAACAGCCAGAGCAGGTAGAGAGGGAATAGCTTTTTCCCTAGTTACAAAAAGAGATATTAAAAGAATTAAGGATATTCAAAAATATACTAGTACTAAAATAATGAGAAAAGAACTGCCCACATTAAAGTCAATGGAAGAAAAACATACAGATATACTTTTTAATAAAATAAAAGATGAAATAGACAAAGGTCAATTAGATAAATATGAGGAAATAATAAGAGATATAATAGATGAAGATTATACTTCTTTAGAAATAGCAGCAGCACTACTTAAACTTTATTCAAAGGATAATAAATTAGATAAACATAAAGAATTAAAATCAGTAGATTATGAAAATGTAAATTTTAGTCATATGTCTAGAATTTTCATTAATATTGGAAAAAGAAAAGGAGTAAGCCCGAGACATATATTAGGAGCCATAATGAACGAAACAAATATTCCAAGAAAAACCGTAGGAGATATTGATATGTATGACAAATTTACCTTTGTAGAAATTCCAAGTGAATATGTAGAAGATGTGGTTAAAAGATTAAACAATAAGAGAATTAAAGGCAATAAAGTAAAGGTAGAATTAGCAAATCCAAGACCATAGTCAATACTAAAATGTGAAATTTAATTGAAAGGCGACTAAAAGTCGCCTTTTTATTTTTACACTAAATAAGATAATATAAAAGATAAAATTAAAAGAGGTATAGCATATATTAAAAGGGATTTATTTGACCATTTTTCTCCATAATGTTCTTCGCAAAATTCATGAAGGTCCATCATATCTTCTTCATGGCTAAAATCTTTACTTATTTTATCCTTTCCTGAATATTTGGTTTTTATAAACTTTCTTCTATATTTATTATAGGCAATTAATTTAAAAAAACCTACATTTCTAATATAGAAAATAAGGGCAATTAATAGATAAATTAAACCTATTATAAATAATCCATCAGCAAGTCTAAATATAAAAGAGCCATATTTATTTAAACTCATATAAAAACAAATAAAAATTGCTGTAATAACTCCTAAAACTTTCATATTGTTCTCTCCAATCTAAATATCTCCTTTCAATATATTATAAACTAAATTGGTGAATACATACAAGGGGACTCGACAAAATATTACATTTATTGCGGGAAATTTTAATTTTTAAAAAAATATACTAATAATATATCGTTAATATGTATAAATATACACATTGAATATTTATGCTTTTCTTAATTTCCTCTAAAATTGGAATATATAGAAATAGAATGGTAATTCTGAAAAATACAACATTTTAAGAATATTTAAAAGTAATAAAACAAAAAAGATTATGAATATTTAAAAGTTTGACTAATAGTAATAAAATATGGTAGCATAGAATAAATATATTTAATAACCTTGCAAGATGGCTAAATATACAAACTTGTTGCTATAATTCAAATTTTTTAAATATTTGAAAACATACATCATATTACCAAGTTTTAACTTATAATTATTCACATTGTGGGATGTAAGAGATTAAATATTTTGAAATAGAGAATTATAGCAAAGGTTATTAAAAGATTCATAGCTTTAGCAAATATTATGCTAAATTAATTAGCAAAAATTTTAAAATTAGGGGGAATTAAAATGAAGACATCTAAAAAACTATTATTACTTGTTTTAGTTGTAGCTATGACTATGTCAATATTTGCAACAGGATGTGGTAAAGGTAAAGATGTTAATGATGAACAAGAAGAACCAGCAGCAACAGAAGAAAAACCAGAATCAACTGGTCCAAAGGTTTTAAGACTTGCAGGTATGCCAGCAACAACTTTCAATCCTCATACATCTGATTCAGCTGAGGATAGTGAATTAATAAGCTATATTTATGGAGCATTATTAGACTTAGTTTATAATCCAGATGAAGACAAAGTGGAATTTATTCCATATCATGCAGAAGCATTACCAGAAACTGAAGATAATATTGTATGGACATTTAAAATTAGAGACGGTGTACAATGGACAGATGGTACACCAATAACAGCTGAAGACTATGAATATTCTTTTAAAATGTTATTAGACAAAAATTTAGCCAATAGAAATGCATTTGTACTATGGGATAATATTCCAGTAGTAAATGCTGAAGAATACTTTAAAGGTGAAGTGGAATGGGAAGAAGTAGGAATTAAAGCATTAGATGAAAAAACATTAGAAATCACATTAAATACTGCAATGCCTGAAATAGATGTTCTAAGTACTTTTGCAGGTGGTGGAGCTACATCTCCTGTACACAAAGAGCTATATGAAGCAGGTATGAATGAAGATAGAACAGAAACAGATTATGCAACTAAATTAGAAAATGTTCCATCTTGTGGAACTTATAAGCTTACAGAATGGATAAGAGACCAACACAGAGTATTTGAGAAAAATGAAGACGCAATATTAGGAGATATTTACAAACCAGATAAAATAGAAAGTAAAGTTATAACAGAATCAGCTACAAGACTACAATTATTTGAAAATGGCGAATTAGATACAGCAGTAGTAAGTGGTAGTGAATACGATAAATATCAAGAAGACCCAAGAGTAGTATTCCAAGAAAGAAATACTGTATGGGGATTCTTTATAAATAGTGAATCTGAAAAGAATCCTATACTTCAAAATAATGATTTAAGAAAAGCTTTATTCTATGGTATAGATAGAGATAAGATTTCTAAAGGTGTATTTAAAGTATATGAATCCACTCCATATTATATCTCTTCCATACCAATGGTAGATTATGAAAATGGTACAAAATATCGTGATACAGAAGAAGCAAAGGCTATTAGACCAGAAGGCAGTGGCTTTGATCCAGAATTAGCAAAAGAATATTTTGAAAAAGCCTATGAAGCCAATGGAAATAAGAAAATTGAAATAGAGATTATATATTTTGAAGCTCAAGAAACTATGAAGAGGATGACTGAGGTAGCTGAAGAAGAATATGAAAATCTATTTGGTCAAGATAAATTAGATATTAAATTAAGAGCTATGCCACCTCAAGCAGCATATGATGCTTATAGAGATGGTGATTTTGATATGGGTATAGGTGCTTATACACAAAGCGCATTTAATCCATGGGGTAGTATGTTTGTATGGACTACAGACTTCCCAAATAAATCCCATAGATTTGCAAGCGAAGAATTTGATGAATTATACCAAAGAACTACTCAAGGGGATTTACTATTAGATCCTAAGGGAAGAATAGAAGCATTGGCTGAAATGGAAGCTATGTTAATAGATTATGTACCACAAATACCTATTTTCCAAAACAACAATGCTCAAGTATTTGCCGATAGAATTAAAATATTAACTAATGGCAAATACATGCCAGCTGTAGGATTTGCAATATTACAAGCAGATATAGTAGATTAAACTATTGATTAAAAATTATTTTTTAGATTGTTATTATGAGACATAGGTAAGGATTATACATCCAAACCCCTCAAATTCTTACAGTTTGTCTTATCTAAGCGGTGAACCATCCTAAAAATATGTTTATTATATAAAATTATGAAGAGGGAAACTGTGTATTTCTACTTTGTGTTCACCGCTTAGTTTTTACCAATGGCAATCAAATATTATCTATATAGCAAATTTATTTGAGAGGAGTACAAGCTATGCTTAGATATATAGCACAAAGATTAATTGCAATGGCCATTACATTGTTTTTAATAATTAGCATTTCCTTCTTTATTATACACTCTATGCCTGGAAGTATTGTAGATGACCCCATGTTACCTGAAGATGTTAAGTTAGCTATAGAAGATAAATACCATTTAAATGATCCATTGCCAGTACAATATGGATATTTTTTAAAAGATTTTCTATCATTTGAATTTGGTACATCTATTAAAGTCCAACCAAGAGTGCCAGTTTTTGACATTATAAAGGAAAAATTACCTATTACATTACAGGTAAATATTTTTTCTCTTATATTTACTATACCAGTGGGAATTACTCTTGGCATTATAGCGGCTTTAAAGAAAAATACCATAGTAGATCATATAATTTCCATTATGGTTATTTTCTTTATATCAGTGCCATCTTTTGTATTTGCGGCACTACTTCAGTATTTTGTAGCATTTAAATGGGGCTGGGCACCTATATTATTATCTCCAGAACAAACTCTAACCTGGACTAAATTTAAATCTATGATTTTACCCATATTAGCATTGTCCTTTGGAGGAATTGCTACAATTACTAGATATATGCGCTCAGAACTTTGTGAGGCACTTAATTCAGAATATATGTTACTTGCAAAAACCAAGGGTTTATCTCAAGTGCAGGCAACTGTAAAACATGCTATTCGTAATTCTTTCATACCCCTTGCAAATATAATTATTCCAATGTTTTTTGGAATTCTTGGAGGGGCTATGGTTATAGAAAATATTTTTGGTATACCAGGTTTAGGTCGTTTAACAGTTAGTTCCATAAATGCCTTAGACCATCCATTGACCATTGCTACACTATTTTTCTACTCCTTAATTGGATTAGTTAGTATATTAGTAGTGGATTTATCCTATGGAATTATAGATCCTAGAATTCGTATAGGAGGTAGAAAATAATGGACAATCAAAAAAACATAAAATTAAGCAAAGAGGATTTTGAATTTGTTCAATTAGATGAAGATATTAAAGATGAAAAATTTCAAGGAGAAGCCATAGGCTTTTTTAAAGATGCTATGATTCGCTTTAGAAAAAACAAGGCTTCTATTGTAGCAGCTTGGGTTATTGTAATAATAATTTTAATGGCAATTTTTGGACCATCTATGAATAAATACACTTATAGACAGCAACATATAGAATGGGCACTACTTCCACCAAGAGTTAAAGGTTTAGAAAAGCTTGGTATATTTGATGGAACTAAAGTAATGGAAGTAAAGAAAGAAAATTTAGATGGGAAATATAAAGATTGTGTAGTTAAAATATTAGAAGAAAATGAAAAAGAATATAATGGAGTAAAAGTTCCCATGGTTACAGCCAAAATAAATGTGTATAAATTAAAAGGTGCAGATGATGTGTACTTTTGGCTTGGAACTGATTCCATAGGTAGAGATATGTGGACAAGACTTTGGAGAGGTTCTAGAGTTTCATTAATGATAGGAATTTTTGCCGTTTTAATTAATATGTTTATTGGAGTAGTATATGGTTCTATTTCAGGCTACTATGGCGGTTGGGTAGATATGATAATGCAAAGAATAATAGAAATAATTGGAGGAATTCCAAGTTTAGTTCTTATAATTCTATTTGTAATGTATTTAGGTTCAGGAATCATACCCTTTATTTTAGCCATGGTTATGACAGGATGGATAGGTATGAGTAGAATGATTAGGGCACAGTTTTATAAATACAAGGGTCAAGAATATGTATTAGCTTCTAGAACCATGGGAGCAAAGGATAGGACCTTAATATTTAGACATATATTGCCTAATGCCATAGGACCTATAATTACTCAGGCCACTTTGGCAGTACCTGGTGCCATATTTACAGAATCTTTCCTATCCTATTTAGGTTTAGGAATTGGTGCACCAGAACCATCTATTGGAGTACTATTGGCAGAGGGACAAAAGGTATTATTAGATTATCCTCATTTAACATTGTTTCCTGCCATAATAATATCTGTGTTGATGTTATCCTTTAATTTATTTGGAAATGGTTTAAGAGATGCTTTTGACCCAACACTAAGAGGACAAGAATAGGAGGTTTAAGTTATGGAAAACAATGAAAAAGTACTTCAAGTTAAAGACCTGTATATAACTTTTAACACCTTTTCTGGAAAAGTCCACGCAGTTAGAGGTGTAAATTTTGATTTACACAAAGGGGAAACTTTAGCAATAGTTGGGGAATCTGGTTCAGGAAAATCTGTAACCAATAAAGCTATTATGGGGATACTTTCTAAAAATGCTAATATTGAAAAAGGTGAAATTTTATATAATAATAAGGATTTAACTAAATTTAATGATAAACAATTTACAAAAATTAGAGGTTCTGAAATATCTATGATATTCCAAGACCCTATGTCCTCATTGGATCCTGTAATGAAAATTGGAAAGCAAATTACAGAAGCTATGTTTGCAAAAGAAAATATTTCAAAGGAAGAAGCTAAAAAGAAAGCTATAGACTTAATGGCTGCTGTTGGAATTCCAGAGCCTGAGAAAAGATACAATCAATACCCATTTCAATTTTCTGGTGGTATGAGACAAAGAATAGTAATAGCCATAGCATTGGCCTGTGAACCAGATATACTAATTTGTGATGAACCAACTACAGCTCTGGATGTTACAATACAGGCACAAATATTAGATTTAATTAAAGAAATTCAAGAAGAGAGAAATATTTCTGTAATATTTATTACTCACGATTTAGGAGTAGTAGCCAATGTAGCAGATAGGGTGGCAGTTATGTATGCAGGTAAAATTGTGGAAACTGGCACTGTAGATGAAATATTTTACAATCCAAAACATCCATATACCTGGTCTCTCCTTGCATCAATGCCAGACTTGGATACAGATGCTTCAGATGAATTACTTGTAATACCAGGGACACCTCCAAATATGTTATATCCACCAAAGGGGGATGCCTTTGCACCAAGAAATAGATATGCTATGAAAGTGGATTTTGAAAAAGAACCACCTATGTTTAAAGTATCCGATACACATTATGCAGCTACTTGGTTACTTCATCCAGATGCACCAAAGGTAGATATTCCTGAAACTTTGAAAAAGAGAATGAAAACTCAAAGGGAAAGGCAGGTGGTAGATTATGAATAAGAAACCAGTTTTAGAGGTGAAAAATTTAAAACAATATTTTACCTCTGGATATGGTAAAAACAAAACAGTAGTAAAAGCTGTAGATGATGTATCTTTTACCATATATAAAGGGGAAACTTTTGGCCTTGTAGGAGAATCAGGCTGTGGCAAAACTACCACAGGCCGAACTATAATTAGATTATACGAACCAACTGATGGAGAAGTGTATTTTAACGGAAAATTAATTTCGGGAAAACTTAGTAAAGAAGAAGAAAGAGAAGTAACCCGTGGAATTCAAATGATATTTCAAGACCCTATAGCTTCTTTAAATCCAAGAATGACTGTAAAGGAAATAATAGGGGAAGGACTAAAAATAAACAAATTATGTGATAGTGAAAAACATATGATGGAACTAATATATAATATATTGGAAACTGTGGGATTAACTCGGGAACATGCCAATCGTTATCCCCATGAATTTTCCGGTGGACAAAGACAAAGAATTGGAATTGCAAGAGCCTTAATTACAAATCCAGATTTAGTAATTGCAGATGAACCAATCTCTGCCTTAGACGTAAGTATACAAGCACAAGTATTAAATTTATTAAATAAATTAAAAGACCAATTGGGATTAACAGTACTATTTATTGCCCATGATTTATCTGTGGTAAAATATTTTTCTGACAAAATAGGTGTAATGTACAATGGTAAACTAGTAGAAATAGCAGAGTCAGATGAATTATATAATTATCCAATTCACCCTTATACTAAATCCTTATTATCTGCTATACCACTACCAGACCCAAATTATGAAAGACATAGAAAGAGATTGTATTATGATCCAAGTATTCACGATTATAGCAGAGAAAAACCAGAATTAATAGAAATAAGACCAAATCATTTTATATATGCATCTAAAGAAGAAGTAAAAGAATATAAGAAAAATTTATAAAACTATGACCATATTCCACTTAGGTATATGGTCTTTTTTGCCTAAAATTATCTGAAAAGGAGGAATTTTTGAAAAAATGCAGAAATATAAAATATAAAGAACTTTTTTAGGGTATATATCTATAAAACTTATGTGGATAATTTTAATGGGGGTAATGGGTATGAAAAAGGGGATAATTTGGTTATTGGGGATTATACTAATAATTGCTTTGTTTATGGTATATACAAACAAATACCCTAAACCTATGGAAAAAAACCATAAAGCAAGGGATAAATTAACACTTAGAATTGCTGGAGACAATAATTTTCCACCCTATGAATTTGTAGACGAAAAAGGAGAATATAAAGGATTTAATATTGATATAATGAGGGCTATAGAAGAAACAGTCCATATAGAAATAGAACTAATACCTATGAGATGGACAGATGCAGTTTCTGCATTGGAAAGGGGACAAATAGATGCTATTCAAGGTATGGCAAAAATCCCCAGTAGAGAAGAAAAATATAAATTTACCCAATCTACATCTATAAATTCTTCTGCTATTTTTGTGAAAAAAGAAACAGATTATATACGAAATATTAATGATTTAAAAGGTGCAAGAATTGCTTATCAAATGGGGGATATTAATGAAGTTAAAATTTTAGAAATACCCTATGCAATTATGATACCTCGTCATAATCAAGTGGAAGGTCTTGAGGCATTATTAAATAATGAGGCAGATGCTTTTATTGGGAATAAAGCTGTAGCCATATATAGATTAAATAAAATGAAGGCAGCTAATAAAGTAAAAGTCTTAGAAGAACCCTTTGGAGAAATTAGCTATGGACCTGTAACTATGCCAGAAAATCTGGAAGTTTACAATATTTTAGATGAGGGTTTAAGAAAAATTAAAGACAGTGGAGATTATGATAAGATTTATAAAAAATGGTTTGGAGATCAACTATCACCTGGTAGGTTTAATTTAAGATATTATTTAAAAGAAATTATTATTATATCCTTAGTTATTATTATCATTTTATTAGGTTTTTTCTTGTGGAATAAAAAACTTCAAATAGAAGTTGCTAAAAGAACAAAGGAATTGAAAATAGCAAATGAAAATTTAAAATCTCAACAAGAAAGAATATACAATTTAGCCTACTATGACACAGCTACAGGACTTCCCAATAGACTGTATTTTACTGAGAAATTAGAAAACACAATTGAAAGTTTAAATGAAAATGAAATATTAGCAGTGTTTTATCTAGATTTAGACAAATTTAAGCATATAAATGCTACCTTAGGTCATAAGATAGGAGATAAGGTATTAAAGTTAGTAGGAGAAAGACTTAGAACTACTATTGCTAATAATACATTGGCTAGGGCCAGTGGAGATGCCTATATTATATTAATAAAAGATGTAGAAAATGAAGATGAAGCTTTACAATTAGCTAAAAAGATTGTGGATGATTTTAAACAACCAATTTTGGTGGAAGATTATAAATTGTATTTAACTGTAAGTATAGGGGTGGCAATTTATCCAGAAGCAGGTATAGATAGTATTTCTTTAATAAAAAATGCTGAAGTAGC
>JAAZMA010000053.1 GCA_012799055.1 Tissierellia bacterium | reverse complement strand
CTTTTTTAAAGTTTGTCGTATTTTGACGACTTACTTAGTATAGCACTTCTTATTTTCTTTGTCAACACTTTTTTAAAATTCTTTTATGTGTTAACTTTATGCTTTTTCTTTCTTGCCTGTAGCCCCTATGTTGTGGAGCGACTTGTACTACTATATCAAACTTAATCTTTGTTGTCAACATATTATTATATTTATTTTTTGTTTTTTATAAATTTATTTCCTAGGTCATTGAATTTTTAATGATATTTTCAATTTATTGTTTTATTTGTTTTTATTAAATAATAATATTACATACTTTTATTTAATTCTTTTTTCATTTTTTCAATGACCTTTTTTTCCATTCTAGATATTGTCATTTGTGAAACACCTAGTTCTGTGGCTACTTGTATTTGTGTCTTTGTATCAAAGAATCTATCTACTAATACTTTCTTTTCCACCTCATTTAATTTTTCCATTGCCCTTTTTATAAAATCACGATTTTCTATAGTATCAAAATTTTTATCTAGCACTCCTATTAGATCACCCATTTTTATATCTTTATCTTCTCCATCATTATCGTAGGTTAAATCTAATGATCTAGGGGTATATACTTGACTAGCTTCCATAGCCTCCATAATTTCTTCCTCAGTACAATTTAGATATTCTGCTATATCTTTAATTTTAGGAGTTCTTTGTAAAGTTTGTTGCAATGTGTTTTTTGTAATATTTATTTTTTTAGATAGTTCCTGAATCCGTCTAGGTACACGGATAGACCAACCTTTATCCCTAAAATGTTTTTTTATCTCACCTATAATTGTAGGTGTAGCAAAACTTGAAAATTCAAAACCTTTGTCTATATCATATCGTTCTATAGCATATATTAATCCTAATGATGCTACTTGATAGATATCTTCGTACTCAATACCTCTATTAACATATTTTTTTGATAGAATTTCACCTATATATAAATATCTATTAATAAGTTCGTTCCTAATTTCCATATCCTTTGTTTCTTTGTATTTTTTAAAAAGTTCTTTCTCTGTATATATTTTTAGGGATTTATCTGTAGTCCTATTAGAAGCCTTAGCTAAGTTTTTCATTAAATATCATCCCCCACATATTTCGTCATTTTTATAATAGTCCCATTTCCATTATTCGATAATATCTCTACATCATCCATAATAGATTTTATGATAAATATTCCCAACCCTCCTTCTTTTAATTCTGTTAAATCGGGGGTCTTTATGTTTTGGGATAAACATCCTTTACCATTATCATAAACCTTTATAGTTAATTTTTCTTTTCCAGACAAAAAATCTACATTAAAATTATTTTCCTGTTGACAAAATCCATGGGTAATAGCATTGGTACAAGCCTCAGAAATAGCTACCTTAATATCTTCTATTTCCTCAATATCAAAACCTATTCTATTGGCAATACCACTGACAGTTAATCTTATTACACTGACATATTCAGGTTTATTAGGTACAGATAATCTTATTAAGTCATTTGTTCCATTTTCCATATTTGTTTGCTCCTTTGTATTTAATATCATCTGCCTTCATCACCCCTCTATAATAAAAATCTTGTCTAATCCAGTAATATGTAGAAGTTTTTTTATACTGGGTTTTATATTTAATATAATGATGTCTTTTTCCCCTTCCTTTAGTTTTTTTAATACTCCTATTAATACACCTAAACCTGTACTATCAATGTATTCTAGTTTTTCAGCATTTAATTTAATACTTTCTTTTTTTTCATCTAGCATTTTTGTAAATTCACCTTTTAAATCTGTAGCAGTATAAATATCTACTTCCCCTATTAATTCTACATCCCACACCTTATTTAATTTATCATATCTTTTGTTTATTACCAACGACATAATCTTCCCCCTCCCTTTATAAATACCCATAAATTATCTTTCTTTTTATTATAGCAAACCTTTTCTTTTTATACCACTATAAGTCTATAGACTTAGACAAAAATACAAAGGTATGTCAAACATACCTTTGCACTAGATATGGGGGTTGAATGTAAAAGCTTTGGCTTCTATTTATATATCTTCCCCTTATATAATCACATTAAACATTTTTT
>JAAZMA010000270.1 GCA_012799055.1 Tissierellia bacterium | reverse complement strand
GATTATTCTCTTTATGATAATAAAATATGTACTGACGAAGAAGCAGCTGAATGTATAAATTGTATATCTAATAGAATTAAAAGTGTTGGTTTTATACCTGATTTTTCTAGAGGAGATTATTATGGAATGCTAAGATAGGTATATGGAATATGTATGGCGACTACAAGTCGCCCTAGTTTTAGTTCAAATATAGTATTTGAACTTTTAGTTTTTATATATTTATTAAGAAATTTAATTTGTTTTCAAAAAATTATTACCTCTAAACTTTAAATCCCTCAATAATAGATTGTAATTTTTGTGATAAATTAGCTAAGTTCTCACTGGAACTTGGGATTTCTTTAATGGAAGCTGAGTGATCTTCCATGGGAGCCGACACCTCTTCTGATGTAGCCACTACTTCTTTGGAACAATCACTAATTTCATTGACAATCTCTTTCATATTATGACTAATCTTTTGTAATGTTCTCCATAGTAACCCCAAAAATATCCTTTTTCATTTTGTCAATATCCCATAAAACTTCATCTTCATAACCTATAATAGCTAATATAAAATATGTACCTTCAATAGTGTCATATCCTGCATATAATTTATTATCATCATAGGAATAGCTATTTACACCTATTAAATTTCAAATTATTGATAAAATAATAAATGTTTTACACCAGCTCTTTTGTGGTAGTATATTATGGAATCAATTAACATGAATAGCCAAATTTTTTGTAGTAATAAATATAAAAAATTATGAAATACATGTATAAATCCTATGAACTACCACATATGAATATTGCATATCAAGTAAAAATAATTGCAAAAATTATGTGGTTGATATAGAATCAACATAAAAATGGTAGGTGGTGAAAGGGTTGTTCAATAAAAATCCTCATACAAAACTATTTGACAGAATATTCACGATAATAATCTTAGCCTTAGGAACCTTGAGCTTTGATTTATACAGGAACTGTGACGCTAAGCCTATCATGCATATTTATTTAATAACTAAAATATTTGTATGGATTATTTTATGGGTATTGGTAAGACAACTTTATTTAATAATTTATAAAGATGAGTTGACAGAATTATGGAATAGAAGATATTTACATATTGTTTTAGATGATCAAATGAAAAGATTGAAAAATAAAGGAAACTTAACTCTAGCCATGATAGATATAGATAATTTTAAAGGTATAAATGACAATTATGGTCATTTACAGGGGGATAGGGTTTTGTTTAACCTATCTAATTTGTTAGAAAGAAATGTTCGGGGAAATGATATGGTTTTTAGGTGGGGAGGAGAAGAATTCATAATCCTTCTACCTAATACGGATGAAATGGGAGCAGTTAAAGTGTTGGAAAGGTTAAGGAAGAATATATCAGAATATGATTTTAACTGTAAAATTACTATTTCATGTGGTATTGTTTCTATAAAAGAAGCTACAGATATATCCCAGTTTATAGGAATGGCTGATAAAGCCCTTTATGAAGCTAAAAAGGTAAAAAATAATATAGTAATATATCAATAGAAAAAGGATTATTTAATATATTTAGTATTATATTTTTAGTCATGAAAAAAATTTAAAAGCATAAAATTAAATATAGTGTGATAATAGTAGTTTTCTAGGTTTTATAGTAGGAGGTATAAGTG
>JAAZMA010000322.1 GCA_012799055.1 Tissierellia bacterium | reverse complement strand
CTGCACCAATTTGTTGGTAAGATTTTGTTACCATTATTAAGAACCTAATAGGTTCTTTTTCTATATAAAGGGTGATTTAAATGGATAGAGCCATTATCCATATAGATATGGATGCATTTTATGCCTCAGTAGAACAAAGGGACAATCCTAATTTAAAAGGGAAACCTGTAATTATTGGAGGAATTAGTGATAGAGGTGTGGTTTGTGCTGCCTCCTATGAAGCTAGAAGATTTGGAATTCATTCAGCTATGCCTGGTAAGACTGCGAAAAAACTATGTCCCAATGGAATATATTTGCCAGTAAATATGAAAAAATACAAAGATACTTCTAGAGAAATTCACAAAATCTTTAGAAGATACTCTAATATAATAGAGCCAATATCCATAGATGAAGCATTTTTAGATGTAAGTGGCAAAAATCCTATTAAAATTGCAAAGGATATAAAAACTGATATAAAAAAAGAACAGGATTTAACTGCATCCATAGGCATATCTTATAATAAATTTTTAGCCAAATTAGCCTCAGATATGGACAAACCAGATGGATTAACTATAATAAAAAAAGAGGAGGCAATAGAAATACTAAAGCCTTTATCTGTTAGAAAACTTTGGGGCGTAGGTCCTATGATGGAAAGTGAATTAAATAGATTAGGACTTTATTATATAGAGGATATTCAAAATTATGATTTAGATGTATTGGTATCTTTATTTGGAAAAAGGGGAAAAGAAATCTATGATTTTTCCTTTGGCATAGATTATAGACCAGTGGAATACAATGTTTCAAACCAATCTATTGGAGAAGAAGAAACTTTCTCTGGCGATATAGAAGATATAGATTATCTAATAGAGTATTTGAAAAACTACTCTTTAAATTTATCTAGTAAATTAGTAATCAAAGGTTATTTAGGAAGAACTATTACTGTAAAGTTAAAATATAATGATTTTACAGTTGAAACTAGAAGCATTACTTTAAACATTCCAACAGATGATGAAATAGAAATCTTTGAAACGGCTAAATATCTACTATCAAAAAAATTTACAATAGAAAAACCTGTAAGATTAATAGGATTAACTGTGTCAAATCTCATATATCCTGATGATCCCCTACAATTAAGCATGGAAATTTGAAGTGTAAGTTAATTAACAAACAATACAGTGAATTCGCCAAAAACACATGAAATTTTCATTGTTTTCATATTTTCAAAATGGTCCTTAACAAGGTAATTATAAGCTGGCAACCTTGATATATAACTAGGCACAGGGATTGTTAAATAAATCTCAATACTCTAATAGGGTATACATTGAGGGAAAATAGTGCTATAATTAGTTGTAGAGCAAAATAAGCCCATGATTGTAGGGCTTATTTAAATATATGCAAGGATATTAATATTTAATTTTAACAATTTTAACATTAAAGAATTAAAAAAAGAGGTGGAAAGGATGAATTTAAAGAATCTCACTTTCAAAGGTGGGGTAAATGTACCACATTACAAAGAATTATCTGAAAAAGCCCCATTAGAGAGAGCGGTGGAGCCTGAAGTGGTAACTATTCCATTGCATCAACATACAGGAGCACCTTGCGAACCCTTAGTTAAACCAGGGGATGAGGTAAAGGTGGGACAAAAAATTGGACAATCTGATGCTTTTGTATCAGCACCAGTGCATTCGTCTGTATCTGGCAAAGTAAAAAGCATTACTCCAATGGCAATACCCACAGGACTTACGGTAAATTGTGTAGTAATTGAATCAGACGGGGAGAATCAAGTACACGAATCTGTAAAGCCTAGGGGAAATTTAGAAGAATTATCTTCAAAGGAAATTATTGATATTATTAAAGAAGCTGGTATAACAGGCATGGGAGGAGCAGGTTTTCCAACCTATGTAAAATTATCGCCACCTTCTGATAAGAAGATTGATACCATTATTATAAATGGGGCAGAATGTGAGCCATATTTAACAGCTGACCATAAACTAATGCTTAATGAAGCTGAAAAAATAGTATTTGGTGTAAAGGCTATAATGAAAGCTGTTAATGTGGAAAATGCTATAATTGCTATTGAAAACAATAAGCCTGATGCCATAAAGCTATTGGAGAAAGCAAGTGAAAATGAAGCAAATATAAAAGTGGCTTCTCTAAAAGTAAAATATCCTCAAGGGGATGAAAAGAGGCTAATTTCAGCCACTTTAGGTAGGGCAGTACCCTCTGGAGGATTACCTATGGACGTAGGAGCTATTGTGTGTAATGTATCTACTACTAAAGCTATAGCAGATGCAGTTTTAGAAGGAAAACCTTTGTATGAAAGGATTGTAACTGTAACAGGGAATGGAATTAAAGAACCTAAAAACTTAATTGCAAAAATAGGCACTCCTTTTAAGGATTTAATTGCTCAATGTGGTGGTTTTAATGAAGGTTCACCTGGAAAAATTGTAATGGGTGGTCCAATGATGGGTATTAGTCAATTTACCATAGATGTACCTGTAATTAAGGGTTCTGGTGGGATTTTAGTATTAACTGAAGAAGAAGCTAAACCAGTTCCCATGGGACCTTGTATAAAATGTGGTAAATGTGTGGAAGTGTGCCCAGTTAATTTACAGCCATTGTATCTAAGCTCATATTCTTTAAAAGATAAATTTGATAAAGCTGAGGAACTTCATGCACTAGATTGTGTAGAATGCGGAGGTTGTTCCTATATTTGTCCAGCAAAAAGACCCTTAGTAGAATCCATAAGGGTGGCAAAAAGAGAAATAATTTCTAAGAGAAAAAGATCAAATTAGTTAGGAGGAAATGAAATGGATAGTAAAGCAATAAACAATTCTAAGGGTGCAGCTATTACCTTAGATAACTCATTAATAGTTTCTTCATCTCCTCATATAAGATCTAATGAATCTATACAGAGGATAATGCTAGATGTAATAATAGCACTTACACCAGCTATGATAGGAAGTGTATATTTTTTCGGACTTAATGCATTAAAATTAATTTTAATATCAGTAGCTTCTTCGGTGTTTTTCGAGGCTATAATTCAGAAACTTTTTAAAAGACCAATTACCATAAATGATTTATCTGCTGTGATAACAGGAATTTTACTTGCATTTAATTTGCCAGCATCAGCCCCTTGGTGGTTACCAATTGCTGGTTCTGCATTTGCTATTATTATAGTAAAACAGTTTTTTGGAGGATTAGGTTCTAATTTTATGAATCCAGCATTAGCTGCAAGGGCAATGCTTTTGACATCTTGGCCAACTCATATGTCAACTTTTACAGGAACTAGGCCAGATGTAGTGGCTTCAGCTACTCCATTAGCAATAATGAAATATGGTATGGGGACAGATGGAGCAGCTTCAGCAACTGTAGAAGCAGTTTCTTCAGCTAGTGAGGCTGCAGGTGCAGAATTACCACAGCTTATAGATATGTTTATAGGCAATGTGCCAGGAGCTATTGGAGAGACTTCTGCACTATTATTATTAATTGGAGCAGCTTATTTAATTATTAGGCAAGTAATTGACTGGAAGATTCCAGTATTTTATATAGGTACTACTTTTATTATGTTAATTTTACTAGGTGTAGAAATGGAATTTATACCTTATCATCTATTAGGTGGGGGGTTAATATTAGGAGCTTTTTATATGGCTACTGATTATTCATCATCTCCTGTAACTCCACTAGGTCGAATAATATTTGGAATTGGAGCTGGAATTTTAACTGCAATTATTCGAGTTAAAGGTGGATATCCAGAGGGAGTATCTTATTCCATATTGTTGATGAATGTGGCTACACCATTAATAGAAAAACTTACAAGCCCTAAAGTATTTGGGGAGGTGAAGTAAATGAATGAAACCTTAAAATTAGCTTTAATATTATTTTTAATTACTGCAATTTCTGCAACTGTGTTGGCTGTTTCAAATGATATTACTGCACCTAGAATCGCAGAGGCAGATGCATTAAAAGATAAACAGGCAAAGGCAGAAATATTACCTGAAGGAAACGAATTTAAGCCTTTGGATGAAAGTGAATTAAATGAAATTAAAAATAGTAATGAAAATGTATTAGAAATATTTGAAGGATATGATGGGGAGAATTTAGTAGGCTATACCATTAAAACTGTTGTAAATGGCTATGGTGGAGAAATTGAATTTATGACAGGAATTTCTACAGAGGGGAAAATTACTGGAATAAAAATATTAAATCATGGAGAAACTCCAGGTTTAGGTGCTAATGCTACAAAAACTTATTTTACTGAATCCTTTAGAAACAAATCTGTAGATGGAGAAATAACCGCATCTAAAAATCCTTCAGGAGATTTAGAAGTTCAGGCCTTAACAAGTGCTACTAGAACTACAGATGCTATATTAGATGGGGTAAATACTGCACGTAAAATTTACAATGAGAGATTAGCTAATTAGCTAATTTACGGAGGTGTAAAAATTGAAATTATCCAAAATTTTCAAAAATGGACTTATAAAGGACAATCCTATATTTGTACAATTAATAGGAATGTGTTCAGTATTAGCAGTAACTACTTCTGCAAAAAATGGATTGGCTATGGGACTGGCAGTAACGGGAGTTTTAGTAGGTTCTAATGTGGTTATATCTCTTCTTAGAAAGGTAATACCAGATAAAATTAGAATTCCAGCCTTTATTGTAGTTATTGCAACTTTTGTTACTATAGTAGAAATGTTTATGAAAGCTTATGCACAAGATTTATACAATGAATTAGGTATATTTATACCTTTAATAGTGGTAAATTGTATTATTTTAGCTAGAGCAGAGGCATTTGCATCTAAGAACAATGTCTTAGCATCAGCTGTAGATGGATTAGGTATGGGTTTAGGATATACTATGGCCTTATTAATATTAGGCAGTCTTAGGGAAATATTAGGTGCAGGTTCTATTTTCGATAAAATGCTATTTGGGGCAAATTTTGAACCAGCTTTAATCTTTATAATGCCTCCAGGTGCCTTCATTTTACTTGGCATATTAATAGCCATATTTAATAATATAAGAAAAAAGAAAGAATCTACTACTGAGGCTTAGGAAGGAGGAATTATAGATGAATTTATTTACCATATTGATTAGCAATATTTTCGTCAATAATTATGTATTGGCACGATTTTTAGGCATATGTCCTTTTTTAGGTGTATCTAATAAAACTGAAACTGCAACAGGCATGGGCATTGCAGTAACCTTTGTTGTAACATTGTCATCTATTATAACTTATGCAATTCACAAATTTATTTTATTACCACGAGAATTAGTATATTTACAAACCATAGTATTTATTTTGGTTATAGCAGCACTAGTTCAATTTGTGGAAATGGTAATGAAAAAGCTAAGCCCAGGATTATATAGTGCACTAGGGGTGTATCTACCACTAATTACTACAAACTGTGTGGTTTTAGGTGTAGCTATATTAAATGTTCAAGAAAAAAACAACTTAATTGAAACTATATTTACTGCAGTTGGAGCATCTCTTGGGTTTATGTTATCCTTAATATTGATATCTGCTATAAGAGAGAAATTAGAGATTGAGAATGTACCAAAGGCTTTGGAAGGCTTTCCCATTGCGTTAATTACTGCAGGCCTTATGTCCATAGCATTTCTGGGATTTAATGGGCTTGTATAGGAGGTATGAAAATGAGTATATTAGAACCAGTAACCGTATTAGGTGGCTTAGGAATTTTATTTGGTGCAGGTCTTTCAGTAGCATCTAAAGTTTTTCAAGTAGAAATAAATCCAAAGGTGGAAGAAATAAGACAAGTATTACCTGGAGCAAATTGTGGTGCCTGTGGATTTCCTGGCTGTGATGGTCTAGCAAATGCCATAGCTGAAGGTAAGGCGCCGGTAAATGCTTGTAGTGTAGGTGGACAGGATGTGGCTGATAAGGTAGCAGATATAATGGGAGTAAATCCAGCGGAATCTGTTAGAAAAGTTGCTGCTGTACTATGTCAAGGAGATTGTGATAAAGCTAAGAACAAATATATATATGATGGCATAGAAGACTGTAGGGCACAAAATATATTAGCTGGTGGAGGAAAATCTTGCTCCTATGGATGTTTAGGCTGTGGGACCTGTAAAGATGTTTGTGAATTTGATGCAATTCAAATAATCAATGGAGTTGCTGTTATAGATAAAGAAAAATGTACTTCTTGTGAAAAATGTATAGGAGTATGTCCTAAACATATTATTGAATTAGTACCCTATGAGCAAGAAGTAATTGTAAAATGTAAAAGTAATGATTCTGGTAAAAATGTTAGGGGAAATTGTAGTATTGGCTGCATAGGATGTAAAATTTGTGTAAGAAATTGTCCAGAAGATGCCTTTATCTTTGAAGACTTTTTGGCAAAAATAGACTATGATAAATGTACCAATTGTGGGATATGTGCAGAAAAATGTCCTACAAAAGCCATATGGTCTAGTCTAGAAGAGTTAAAGGCCAAAGCCGAATAATTAGAGCCTAAAATAGGCTCTTTTATTTTTCTTTTAATTCCTTTATAATATAGGACAGGCCTTTTAGTTTTTATTATTTCCTTCTTGTAAATGAAAAGTATAAATGATAAACTTATTATAATATGGATAAATCATACCTTATAATAAAGGGTGAATATATTGACAAAAGGTGACAAATATTTAATAATTTTGATTATAGTTATTAGTTTAGTATCTTTATTTTATACTAAAAATTCTGCCTTTAATGTGGATGAAAAATATATAAGCATACAGGTAGATGGGAAAGAAATAAAGCGTATTATATTTGATAAAAAACTTATAGGAAAAACTATCCCTATTAAAACAGAATTTGGCTATAATTTAATTGAAATTGGAGATGAAAAAGTTAGAGTTATAGAAGCAGATTGCCCAGATCAATTAGATGTTAAACAAGGCTATATATCTAAAACTGGAGAGATAATCGTTTGTTTACCTAATAGATTGGTAATTGAAATAAAGGGTATTAAGGATGAAAGAGATGTGGATTATATAAGCCATTAGAAGGTGGAAGGTATATATGAAAGGTTTAAAAAAATTAATTTTTTTATCACTATTAGTTTCCCTTGGATTGGCATTAAGCGTAATAGAATCTATGATGCCTATACCTTTTGTGGCTCCTGGTGCAAAACTGGGACTATCTAATATAGTAATATTAATAACTATGGTACTATTTGGCTTTAAAGAAGCTCTAATTGTAGGAATCCTTAAATCCTTTGTATTTATATTAGTAACAGGTAGTGTCTCTAGTCTTTTTTATAGCTTATCTGGGTCAATACTATCTTTATTTACTATGTACTTAGTATTTACTAAGTTCTCAAAGGTTTTTAGTTTAATAGGGGTAAGTATATTTGGGGCAATAGCTCATAATTTTGCTCAAATATTAGTGGCTAGTTTAATGATGAAAAATTTTAGAATTTTTTCCTATTATCCCATACTTATGTTAACTAGCCTTTTTACTGGCTACTTTGTTGGCTTAGCCTCAATTTATATAGTAAGAAATTTAAAAAAACATATGAAAATACATTTTTATTAATATAGGTGATATAATGAATAATATAGTTCTTGCATCAAGTTCTCCTAGGCGGATAGAATTACTAAAAAAATTTAATATAGACCCCATAATAATCAAACCAAATATTGTGGAAAAAGTATCTATTGAAGATAGTGTAGAAGAAATTTCAATGGCTCTAGCTTTTGAAAAGGCAAATCAGGTATCCAATAATTTTAATAATGGGGAAATTATTATGGCTTTTGATACTTTAGTAGCATATGATGGGGAAATTCTTGGGAAGCCTAAATCTGAAGATGATGCAATTAATATGCTTAAATTATTAAGTAATAAAGAACATGTAGTAGTTACAGGTTTAAGCATAATCAAAGCTAATACAAATATTAAAGTAATAGATTATGAAAAAACATATGTTAAATTTAGACAATTAGATGATAAAATAATTAAAAACTATATAAATACACAAGAATATAAAGACAAAGCAGGTGCCTATGGCATTCAAGGCATAGGTGGTGTTTTAATAGAATGGATTAATGGATGCTATTTTAATGTAGTAGGACTTCCTCTATATAGATTGGACATTTTATTAGATAAACACTTTGACATAAGATTATTATAATAAAGTGTAGGTGATAATATGGATGAGAATCTAAATCTTGTTAAAAGCTATACTATTAAAGACCTTCCCTTATCTGAAAGACCTAGAGAAAAATTAGAGAAATATGGTGTAAAATCACTATCTAATGCAGAATTAATAGCTGTTATAATTAGAACAGGATATGGAGAAGATACTGCACTAGATTTAGCCAACAAACTTCTCAGTATGGATAAATCTGGTATAAGCTTTTTATCCCATGCAGAAATAGAGGAGTTAACTAGTATTAGGGGCATAGGTCTATGTAAAGCAGCACAAATACAAGCTGCTATCGAGTTAGGCAAAAGAATTTCAGCTAATTTAGGAGAGGGAAGAATAAAAGTAGATTCTCCCTTGGTAGTAGTAGATCTTTTAATGGAAGAAATGCGCTATTTAAAAAAAGAGCATTTTAAAACTATAATTTTAGATACTAAGAATCAGATTATAAGCATAGAAAATATATCTATTGGTAATTTAAATGCGTCTATAGTACATCCTAGGGAGGTTTTTAATATAGCAATTAGAAAGTCTGCTAATGCAATAATATTAGTACATAATCACCCTAGTGGTGATCCCACACCAAGTACAGAAGACATAAATATTACGCATCGACTAATAGATGCAGGGAATATTATTGGAATAAAAGTATTAGACCATATTATAATTGGTGATAATAAATATATAAGTTTTAAACAAAGGAATATTATATAGTTTAAAAAAGGAAGGAGCAAATTATATGGGAATATTTAGCGCTTTTACAAAGGATATGGGTATTGATTTAGGAACAGCTAATACATTGGTTTATGTTAAAGGGAAAAATATTGTAATAAGAGAACCTTCAGTTGTAGCAATTCAAACTAATACTAAGCAAGTCCTAGCTGTTGGAGAAGAAGCGAAAAAAATGATAGGTAGAACTCCTGGTAATATTGTGGCAATTAGACCACTTAGAGATGGAGTTATAGCCGATTTTGATATAACACAAAATATGTTAAAATATTTTATTAGACGTGCTACTCAAAGACGTTCACTATTTCAACCAAGGGTAGTAGTTTGTGTACCTAGTGGAGTAACTGAAGTGGAAAAAAGAGCAGTAGAAGAAGCAGCTATTCATGCAGGAGCTAGGGATGCTTATTTAATAGAAGAGCCAATGGCAGCAGCTATAGGTGCTGGTTTACCAGTTCATGAGGCTACAGGTAGTCTTATAGTTGATATAGGTGGTGGGACTACAGAAGTAGCAGTAATTTCTTTAGGTGGAATTGTAACCAGTAAATCCATTAGAATAGGTGGAGATGAATTAGATGAGTATATAGTTAATTATATAAAAAGAGAATATAGTTTAATGATTGGTGAAAGAACCGCAGAAGATATTAAAATTAACATAGGTTCTGCCAATGTAAATGCAAAAGAGACTAAAATGGATATTAGAGGAAGGGATTTAGTAAGTGGTTTACCAAAGACAATTCAGGTAACTTCAAAGGAAATTTATGAAGCTATGAGAGAGCCAGTATATAATATTTTAGAAGCTATTAAATCTACTTTAGAGAAAACACCTCCAGAATTAGCAGCTGATATAATGGAGCAAGGCATTATGTTAACAGGTGGAGGAGCCCTTCTAGATGGTGTTGATTTATTAATTAAATCTGAAACGGGAATGCCTGTTAATATTGCAGAAAACCCATTAGATTGTGTGGCTGTAGGTACAGGAAAAGCCTTAGAAAGCATAGAGGTTTTGAAAAAAACCTTAAATAAATAATAAATGGCTTAAGTGGTGATATTATGTCCTTTTTTAAAAAATATAAAAATAGAATGATAGTAGCTGCAATTACTATCATTCTAATTATTGTCATTGGCATGACAAGCACTAATCGAAGTTCTTTAACTAAAGTTGAAAGATATATTGGTAATATTCTTGTTCCAGTAGAAAAATTTTTTTATAGAACCAATAAAAAAGTTACCAATTTTTTTGTTTCCATTAAAAATATTGGTAATTTAAAAGAAGAAAATGAACAATTAAAAATAAAAATTAGCCAATTAGAAGAGGAAAATAGGCATTATGAAAATATAATAGGAAAATCAGAATACCTAGAAAGAGAAGCTAAGCTATTGGAAAATACAGATTTTAATTTAATTTCTGCTGAAATAATTGGCAAAGAACCTAGTAATTGGTTTGAGAGATTTACAATAGACAAGGGTTTTAAGCATGGAGTTAAAAAAGGGGATACAGTTATACAGGCAGTTGAAACTGATACTAATATAATAGAAGAGGGAATAGTAGGTAGAGTAGTAGAAGTAAGTGACAATTGGTCAAAGGTAGTATCTATAATAGATGAAAACTCTAAAATATCTTTTAAAGTAATTCGTACACAAGATGGTGGCATGATATCTGATAGTATGGACAACAAATTAACAGGGTACCTTTTTGATACAAAAGCCGATGTAATGAAGGGAGACAAGTTATTTACATCAGGCTTAGGTGGGGAATATATTAAAGATCTTTATATAGGTGAAATTACAGATGTAGTAAAAAAAGATGAAGATTTAATGAAAAGTATATATATTGAACCAGCCATAGACTTTAAAAAACTTTATAAAGTTTTTATTATTTCCAATTAATATAATTGGGGGATTTAAATGAATTTCATAACTATTTTTTTAATTATTATCATAAACTTCATTATTCAAAGTACTATACTTCCCAGCCTACGTATATTAGGTGTAGCACCAAATACAGGGCTAATAATTATAGTATTAATATCTTTACTTAGAGGGAAAACTGTGGGAAGTATAGTGGGAATATTAATTGGCCTACTACAGGACATTATTTTTAGTACTGTAATAGGCGTAAATGGAATTATCTATTTTTTTATAGCCTATATTATAGGTATGAATGAAGAAAAATTAGCAAAAGACAATATATTGATACCAATACTTTTAAGTTTTTTTGCTACTATGTTTTATCATTTACTATATTATCTATTTATGTTTTTCTTAGGACATAGTATTAACTTTTATGCTTTTTTCAAAAAAATAGTACTACTTGAAATGTTATATAATGGATTATTATCTATATTATTTTACAAATTGTTTAATGAAATTTTTGTAGTTCCGTCAATAAGGTTTGGTAAAAAATAGAGGTGAACCCACTTGAAACTATTAGAAAAACTTAAAAATAGATATAATATATTGATTATTATAATGACCATAATGATAATTGCTTTATCTTTTAAATTAGCAACCTTGACCATAGTACAAGGAGATTATTATAGAGATATGGCAGATAATAAAAGACTTAAAGAAATATATATTACAGCTCCTAGAGGAGAAATAAGAGATAGAAATGGGAGACTTTTAGCAGGAAACAAACCTAGCTTTACAGTACAATTATTAAAAGATGAATTAAATCTTGGAGATAAAAAATCTACAAATGAAATTCTATTAACTTTAACTAGATTATTAGAAGAAGATGGTGTTAATTATGTAGATGAATTTCCTTTAAAATTTAATATTTTTAAATATTCCAGTGAAGAAATTTATAGTAGAGAAAATATAAGTCCTACAGATAAAGTAATTGATATTATTATTGAAAACAATCTTTTGTCAGAACTACTGGATACTTATTATTTAGATTTAGATTATAAGGACCATTATCAATTTCTAACGGTTAATAGAGTTATAAATGCTCTTGAAGCTAAAGGGATAAATGTACCTATAGAAACAAATTTAGTAGAAAATAAAGTACAATTAAGTTTCGACGAAAATAAAGATATAGATATATGGAAGAAAAACCACAATATACATGGGGAGGCTTCACCAAAGGAAGCTCTTCTAAACTTAATAGATAATGATAAAAATATAATTAGAAAATTAATAGATCATCCAATTGCAAGACAAATAGTTTTTAATTTATTAGAAGAAAAAAATTTAAAAGAAGATTTAATTCTTGAAAAGTATTCTTTGGCCTATGATGAGGAATATTTAGATCAAAAAAGAACCCTTATGAAAGATTTTCCCAATGTTAATTTTCAAACTAGTGCAAAGGATGATTTTGTAAATATTGTAATTTCATCTTCTTTAGAAAATTTGTTGGGGAAAGTAGTAGATACTAAAGATGAAAAAGGTAATGATACAAAAGTAGTCCCAGGTAAAATACTTCTGGAAAAAATAGAGGAAAAAGGTTTAGAATCTCCAGTTACTATAGAGGTAAATGAGGAAGATAATACAGTTTTATATAGCCATAAAGACAAGGAAATATCAGCAGGAGAAAATCCCATAGATACATTAATAAATTTTGCTAAAAGAGAAGATTTATTGAAGGACTTTATTATAGAGGATAGTATTAAAGGAATTGCACAGGAAGTTTTATTAAACAATGGTATAAATCCTAAAATATCCATTTCTAAATGGGAATATATGGCTATGGTTAATAAAGAAAATTGGTATGATAGCTTTAAAATAAAAGAGGATTTAAAAGGAGAAGAATTATTTAATTATTTAAAAAAGCATTTTAAAATTTCAAATAATATTAGTAAGTATGAAGCTAGAACTATAATGACCTTATATGATCAATTATATAAACAAGGCCAAAGGGCATATCAACCTATTAATATTGCTTATGGCATTAAAGATTCTACTGTAGCAAAAATTGAAGAAGGTCTTATGGAAGTACCAGGTATTCAGGTATCTGTAGAGCCTATAAGATACTATCCTGAAGGGGAAATAGCATCCCACTTATTAGGTTATCTAGGTAAAATTTCTCAACCTAGTGAAATTGAAAAATATGTAAAAGAAAAAGAGTATTCACCTAATGACATAATAGGTAAAACTGGTATTGAAGAAAAATTTGAATCAGAGCTTAAGGGAAAACCTGGAATAAAGAGGGTAGAAGTAGATGTTTATGGGAATACAACCAATGTATTAACGGAAGAAAATCCTAAACCAGGAAATAATATTTATTTAACCATAGATACAGAACTTCAGAAAGTGGCTAGGGAATCTTTAAAACATGCATTGGAGGAAATACAAAAAGGTGGTACTTTTAAAAGTAAATGGGGAGATTATAAATTTGGCATAAATAAATCTAAGGGAAGGCCCTATGTAAATGCTACATCTGGATCAGTAGTAGCTATAGATGTGAAAACTGGAGAATTATTAGCCATGGAAAATTATCCTTCCTATGATCCAAATTTATTTTCCACAGGAATTTCCAATTCTGATTGGTTATCCCTATTTCCAGAAAATGAGGAAGATTTATTGGCACCAAGACCCCTTTATAATATAGCTATACAAACGGCTATTCAGCCTGGTTCTACTTTTAAGATGGTTACGGCTCTTGCTGCATTAGAAAATGGTTTAAGTCCAAATAAAACCATTAGAGATATGGGATATGTGGATGTGGGGACTGAAAGGTTTGGATGTTGGATTTGGAATAGCTATAGAGGTAGTCATGGACGAGTAAATATATATGAGGCTTTGAGAGATTCTTGTAACTATTACTTTTATTCTTTAGCCTTTGGTAGAAATCCCCGAACTGGAGAATCTTTAGGTATGAGAGTAGATATAGAAGATATAGCAAATATATCCAAGGAGCTTGGATTAAACGATAAAACTGGAATAGAAATAGATATTCCAAGGGAAGAGTCTGGGGGAGTACCAGACCCTCAAAGAAAAGTTATGATTAGTAAAGGTATGTTAAAAAGATATTTAAACAATAACATACGTTCCTATATAAAAGAAGATGTGAAATTAAATGATGATGAAATAAGAGAGGCTGTAGAAGAAATAACCTCTTGGATTGAAAAACCTGAACCCATGTCTAGAGGTGAGGTAATTAAACAATTAGATGAAATGGGATTCTATCCTGAAAAAATTTTACCAGGAGATAGAAGTGGACTAGCTGATAAAATTAAATTTGACTATATTAATCAAGCTAGTTGGAATATTACTGATACACTAAATATTACCATAGGACAGGGACAAAATTCTTATACACCTATACAAATGGCTAATTATATAGCAACTCTTTCCAATGGAGGATATAAGCATAAAGTAACTGCTATAGATAATATTAAAAGCTTTGACAATTCTGAGACTTTAATGGAAAGGGAAGTAAATCCAGAAAGAATAAAATTGAACGATTATGAAAATCTAGAACATGTGAAACTAGGTATGAAAAAAGTAACCACTGAAGGTACTGCCAGGTCAATATTTGGAGATTTCCCAGTAACAGTGGCCACTAAAACAGGTACTGCTCAAAACCATGTAAAAAACCCTGCTACAGGGGAGTATTATGATGACTATGCGTGGTTTGTAGCTTTTGCTCCTTATGAAGATCCAGAAATAGCTGTAGCTGTAGTAATATTCCAAGGGGGTTCTGGCAGTTATGCAGGACCTATAGCTCGAGAAGTAATAGCAGAGTATTTAGGGCTGAATAGTATGGATAAAAAGGAGGCATTACCATTTGAAATTGAATTGGCAAGGTAATTGTTGCCAATTCAATTTTTAAAATACATAAATTTTGTAATCTAAAGAAGGATTTTAATTATAGATATAGAATATATACAAGGAAGGACTATGGAGGTATTATCATTGAAAGAAGAATTAGTTAGTTTTAGAGGCATTAAAGAAGGAATTTATATTTTTATTAAAAAGGGGGATTTTAAAAATATAAAAAAAGAACTTCAAGAAAAGCTAATTGAGTATAAAGACTTTTATAATGGTGCTAGTATATTGGGAATAAAAAGTGAAAATTTAAGAGAGGAAGAAATAAAAGAGCTTTTACATTTGATAGAAGACAAATTTGAATTATACATAGAAGAAAATGGTTTACCTAGTTATTTAGAAGAGGAGCATTACAATATTGAGATTAATGAAGGGATGACAAGATTTTATAATACTACTATTAGATCTGGACAAATTATAGAATATAATGGCAATATAGTTATAATTGGAGATGTGAATCCTGGTGCTTTAGTAAGAGCAACAGGTAATATAGTAATTCTAGGAAAATTAAGAGGAGTAGCTCATGCAGGTATAGATGGCAATAAAAATACTTATGTAGCAGCTTATGAGTTACAACCTACTCAGTTAAGAATCGGCGATATTATTGCAAGAAAACCAGATGAAGGCTTTGCAATGTCTAATATGCCAGAAGTTGCAAAAGTTTATAAGGGAGAAGTATTAATACAACCCTATTTAGCAAAAAAACAATGAAAAGGAGGAAGAAATATATGGGAAAAGCAATAGTTATTACATCAGGTAAAGGTGGCGTAGGAAAGACTACAGCTACGGCAAATATTGGTACAGGTTTAGCAATGCTAGGATATAAAGTTGTAGTTGTAGATACTGATATAGGTCTTAGAAATTTAGATGTGGTTATGGGACTGGAAAATAGAATAGTTTATGATATCGTTGATGTAGTGGAAAAAAACTGTAGATTAAAGCAAGGACTTATAAGGGATAAAAGATTTCAAGGATTGTTTCTTTTGCCAGCTGCCCAAACTAAGGACAAGACTGCTGTAAAACCAGAACAAATGCTGGAATTAGTAAATGAATTAAAAGAGGAATTTGACTATATAATTATTGATTCTCCAGCTGGAATAGAACAAGGTTTTCAAAATTCAATAGCTGGAGCTGATGAAGCTTATATAGTAACTACTCCAGAAATTTCTGCAGTAAGGGATGCAGATAGGGTAATAGGATTATTAGAAGCAAAGGGGATGACAAATCCTAAGGTTATTGTCAATAGAATTAGACTAGATATGGTTAAAAGAGGTAATATGATGAATGTAGAGGATATTATAGATATTTTGGCAGTAGACTTATTAGGAGTAGTTCCCGATGATGAGGCAATAGTTATTTCTACAAATAAAGGAGAACCAGTTGTATCAGAGGAAAACCCAATGTCTAGTAAAGCTTTTAGAAATATTTGTAGGAGAATTACAGGAGAAGAAGTGGAGCTATTAGATTTGGAAGATGGTGAAGGGAAGTTTACTAAGCTAATTAAATTATTATTTAGTTAATAAGGGGGAATAAACTTGGACTTATTCAATGTTTTTAGTAAAAAGAATAAAAATAGTAAAAATATTGCCAAAGAAAGACTAAAGTTAGTACTAGTCCATGATAGATCTGATTTATCCCCAAAATTTTTGGAAATGGTTAAAGGGGACATGATTAGGGTAATTGAAGAATATGCAGAAATAGATGAAGAGGGTTTAGATATTAAATTAACTAGAATGAAAAGGGAATCTGACGATATGCCAGTATCAGCATTGGTGGCCAATATACCCATAATAAAAATGAAAGATAATATTAAATAATATTTTCCTTAAAAATTCCTCCATATATGTTAATAATTAAACAATTGTTGAATTGTTAAGATTAATACTATATAATATACCATGAATTACTTACCTAATTATATAGACATTTGGAGGGATATTTATGAGAAAGAAATTAGGTTCAATAGTATTAATTATGGTATTAGTTGTACTAGCTGTTACAGGTTGTGGTGGGAAAGACCAAGATACAACAGGAAAAACAGATGATGTAGTAACAGGCGAGTTGCAAGATGGTAGCTATTTGGTAAAAATGCCAGTTAGTGATCATGGAAATTATGCTATGGCTAAAATGGAAGTATCAAATGGTGAAATTTCATCCTTTAACTATATGGAAATTTTAGCTGATTCAGGAGAAGAAAAAAGTGAATCCAATTATAATTATCCAGAAGGTTTAGAAGTAATTAAAAATCTTAATGAACAATTTAATGAAAAGAAAGATTTAAATGAAATGAATTTTGATGCAGTATCTGGCGCAACTCATACAAAGGAAAACTTCAAAGATATAGTAAATCAATTATTAGAAAAAGCTTCAAAGGGAGAAAAATACGAAGCAGTATATAAAGATGGAGAATACACTGAAGATGCTGACGAAGGTTCCCATGGCTGGAAAGCTGGAGTTAAAGTAGTAATTAAAGAGGGACAAATAGTAGGTGTTGACTATTATGAATTAGCAGAAGAAGATATGGAAGGAAATAAAGTAGTATTTGATGAGGACAAAAAACCTGTTACTGAAAGTGATGGAAAGCATAAAACTGAACCAGTACAAATAAAAGCTGGAGACAGAAAATCTGTAGAAAATTACGCATATCTAGATTCATTTGATGTAGTAAAAGGTGTCCAAAAACAAATAATTGATAATAATGGCACTGAAAACCTTGATTTAGATGGAATTACTGGGGCTACCAATACAAAAGATACTATGATTGAATTAGTGTCTAAGGCATTAGAATCTGCAAAATAAAACTAAAACCCTAACATTTGTTAGGGTTTTTTTAAATATTATTAGAGGGGATATTAAAATGAGAAAAAAAAATATAATTCTATTAATTTTAGTGATTAATATAGTAATATTATCTATTACAGCTTGTACTAGTAGTAAAAATCAAGAGTCTTTAACTAGAACAGAGTTTTTAATGGACACAGTTATCACTTTAAAAGTATTTGATAATAAAGACGAAAAGGTAATGGATAAAGCCATAGATAGACTAAAAGAAATTGAAAATAGAATGAGTGTAACCATAGATAGTAGTGATGTAAATTTAATTAATCAAAATGCTGGTATAAAACCTATTAAGGTAAATGACGATACCTATTTTGTTATAGAGAAGGCAAAGTATTTCGCTGAAATTTCAAAGGGAGCCTATGATCCAACTATTGGTCCATTAGTAGAACTATGGGATATTACTGGTAGCGATGAAAAGGAAAGGGAAAGTATCCCCACAGAAGAAGAAATAAACAAAATGAAAACTTTAGTAGATTATAATGACTTAATTTTAATGGAAGATAATTTAGTTTATCTAAATAGAAAAGGTATGAAAATAGATTTAGGCGGCATAGTAAAAGGCTATGCAGCAGATGAGGTAAAGAGAATATTTTTAGAAAATGACGTTAATTCTGCCATTATTGATTTAGGGGGAAATATATATGCCTTAGGTGACAAGCCTAGTGGAGAAGCTTGGAAAATTGGCATACAAGATCCTTTTACTGTAACTGGCAATTATATAGGAATACTAAATACAATTGACAGTTCAATTGTAACCTCTGGAGATTATGAAAGGTATTTTGTCCACAAGGGAGAAAGATACCACCATATTATAGATGCTAAAACAGGATATCCAGCTAAAAATGAAATATCAGGCATTAGTATAATTTCTAACAAATCCATTGATGGAGATGCCCTGTCTACTGCCTTGTTTGTTATGGGAATAGAAGAGGGAACAAAATTAGTTAATAGTTTAGAAGATATAAATACTATATTTATCACAAAGGAAAAAGAAGTTATTATTTCTAAAAAATTAGAAAGTCAATTTACATTAAGTAATGATAATTTAAAATTAAAAACAAATCCATTTTAATCTGGAATAAAACCCACCTAAATTAAATATCATAATAGTAATTAAGGTGGGTGAAATTATGAAAAGATTAAAATATAATAGAAATCTTAAAAACATTTTAAATTTGCTTAAACAGAGACTAAATTATAAAAGACAATTAAATCGAATAATTTATGTACTAGCCATATTAGTCTTATTACTATTGTTGAAGAGATTAAATAATAAAATTTCTTCTAATATTATAGAGATAATCGATAATAGTATTCATTACAAGGTAAATATTAAAGAGGACAGTAAAGTAATAATAGATTTTAGTAAAAGATTTTTACAATTACCTGAAAAGGCTTTATCTGTTTTAAATATTAATGAAGGGTCTAAATATATACCACCTATTGAAGGGGCAATCTATAATCCTTTTGGAGAGGTTAAATATTTAGATGGAAGTAGTAAATACAATAATGGAATAGATATTATACCTAGTGGTGAAAAAGAAGCAGTAGCCATAGACAAGGGAATAGTATTATCTGTTGAAGACAAAGGTTCTCATGGCTACTATATTACAATTGAACATGAAGATATAATCTCTGTATATGGGTATTTAATCAATACTTATGTAGATGTTGGAGATGAAGTAATTCAAGGCACTAAAATTGGAACTCTTGGCACTAATAAAGATGGAAACAAATATTTACATTTTGAAATTTGGGAAGATGGAACAGCTGTGAACCCTTCTAAATATATAAAATTTAATAAAAGACTTTAAAACTGTCTTAGACAGTTTTAATTTTTCTATTAAAAAAACTAAAAATCTGGTATTATTATATCTAGTAATGATGAAAGGTGATATAGATGATAGATATGAATAAATTTAACAAAGTTTTAAAAAGAGTAATAAAACCTGCCAGATATATTGGCATGGAAATAAATTCTATTGTAAAGGATTTTAATAATGTAGATGTAAAATTTGCTTTTGCATTTCCAGATATTTATGAAGTAGGAATGTCCCATTTAGGACTTCACATTTTATATAATTTATTAAATGAAAAAGAATATATAGCTTGTGAAAGAGTATTTGCACCATGGGTAGATATGGAAGAGGAAATGAAAAAAGAAGAGATACCCCTTTTTACTTTAGAAAACAGGGAGCCTATAGGAAATTTTGATTTTGTAGGCTTTACTCTCCAATATGAAATGAGCTATACTAATATAGTAAATATGCTTCATTTAGGAAATATCCCTATACTTTCAAAGGATAGAGAAGAGGAAGATCCTTTTATAATAGCTGGAGGCCCTTGTGCTTACAATCCAGAGCCTATTGCAGATATAATAGACTTTTTCGTAATAGGTGAGGGAGAAGAAGTAATTTTAGAAATTTTAGAGAAGTATAGAGAATTTAAAAAAACTTCAGGAACAAAATTAGACTTTTTAAAAGAAGTAAGTCAAATTCAAGGGGTGTATGTTCCAAGATTTTATGAAATACATTACAATAAAGACAATACTATAAAGGAAATGGTACCAATATTAGAAGATGTACCCAAGACCATAGAAAAAAGAATTGTAAAGGATTTAGACAAAGTTTATTTTCCAGAAAAATTAATAATTCCCTATATAGAAACTGTTCACGACAGAATACCATTGGAAATCTTTAGAGGTTGCACTAGAGGTTGTAGATTTTGCCAAGCAGGTATTATATATAGGCCAGTAAGAGAAAAAAGTCCAGAAAAGCTATTAGATTTAGCAAAGAAATTAGTGGAGGAAACTGGCTATGAAAATATATCTTTAACCTCTTTAAGTTCCTGTGATTATTCCCAATTAGAACTATTAATTTCTCAATTAATAGACAGATATGAAGAAGACAAAATAGGAGTATCTCTACCATCTTTAAGATTAGATTCATTTAGTATAGATATACTTAAAAAAATTGAAAAGGTAAGAAAAACAGGGCTGACCTTCGCACCAGAGGCTGGTAGTCAAAGACTTAGGGATGTAATAAACAAGGGTATAGATGAAAAGGATTTAACTACTGCAGTATCCTATGCTTTTAAAGAAGGTTGGTCTACTGTAAAATTATATTTTATGATAGGTCTTCCTACAGAAACTGACGAAGATGTTTTAGGAATTAAGGAATTAGGCTATAAAGTAAAAGATATGTTTTTTATTTTGCCTAAAGAAGAAAGACGTGGTAATTTAAAAATAACACTAAGTACTTCTTGTTTTGTACCTAAACCCTTTACTCCTTTTCAATGGGTAGGTCAAGATTCTATAGATGAATTTTATAGAAAAATTAATTTACTTCGAAATAGTATTAGGGATAGAAAAATTGTTTATAATTATCATGATCCAAAACTAAGTTATTTAGAGGCAGTAGTTGCTAGAGGAGATAGAAAAGTAGGAAAAGCAATAATAAAAGCTTGGGAAAAAGGATGTAAATTTGACGGTTGGTCAGAAAAATTTAATTATGATTTATGGATAGAAGCTTTTGAAGAAACAGGTATTAATGGGGATTTTTATGCTTTAAGAGAAAGGGATATGGAAGAAGTTTTACCTTGGGATTTCATAAATATAGGTGTAAGTAAAAAATATTTAATAAAAGAATATGAAAAAGCAAAGATAGGAAAATTAACCAGGGATTGTAGATTAGGTTGCACTGGTTGTGGAATAAATCAGTCTTATTTAGGTGGTGTATGTTAATGCTAAGAGTTAAATTTACAAAGGAAAATTATTTACAATATATATCTCATTTAGACTTAATGAGGCTTTTTAATAGAACTTTTCGAAGGGCAAATATTCCCATAAAGTATTCGGAAGGATACAATCCTCAGCCTAAATTTTCCATAGCCAATCCCCTATCCCTTGGAATTGAAAGTATTTCAGAATATATGGATATAGAATTAGAAGAGGAGATCCCTGTAGAGGATTTTATTAGTAGTATGAATAGAGAACTACCAAAGGACATTAGGATTATAGAGGGAAAATATATAGAAGGAGATAAATCCCTTTCTTCTCTTGTAGCTTGGAGTTATTATGAAATAAAATTTGTTACTAACAATCTAAATAATAGACAATTAGACAAGTTAATAGAAGCTTGGTTAAAAAAAGAAAATATAACAATTATAAGAATAAGACGAAAAAAAGGGAGAGAGATAAAAAAGGAACAAAATATAAAGCCTTTAATAGGAAACATTGTTCTCAATGGACAATGGACAATAGACAATGGACAATTAATAGAATTAAATTGTTTATTAAAAGCAGGGGATAGGGGTAATTTAAAGCCTACAGATTTTATAAATGCTATGGATAAAGAATTTGATTTGCATATTGATCCAGACACAGTAGATATTAAAAGAATAGGATTGTATTTAGAAAATAATGGTGAAATCCAAGCACCTATTTAATGGCATAGTATTATTGCCACCTTTAAGAAGGGAGATAATATGAATTATATTTTTATTGATATAAATCAGGGAATAGAAAGGGTAGGGGTAGTTGAAAATAATAGATTAGTAGAATTTTATAAAAATAATAGAGAAGATAAAAAAATAGTGGGAAATATTTATAGAGGCAGAGTTGTCAATGTACTTCCAGGGATGGAAGCTGCCTTTGTAGATATAGGTGAAGGTAAAAATGCCTATTTATATGTTAAAGATGCAATGCCTAAGGAAATTTTATACAGCAATAAAAAAACTAATATAGATGATATAATAAAAAATGGGGATGAGTTAATAGTTCAGGTATTAAAAGAATCTTTAGGAAGCAAAGGGCCTAAAATTACCACCCATATTACTTTACCTGGAAATTTTATAGTATTAACACCTTTTTCTAAATCCATAAATATTTCAAAAAAAATCCATGATGAAAATGAAATAAAAAGACTTTTAGCCATAGGACAGAAAATACAAGTAGAAGACATAGGATTTATTTTCAGAACTAAAGCTTTTCAAATGGATGAGGAAATATTCTTAGAAGAATATAATAATTTAATTAAATTATACAATAAAATTGAAAGAGAAAAAAAATTCTTACCCTGTCCTAAACTGATTTATAGGGAAATGGATTTAATATATCAAATATTAAGAGATGTGTACAGTGAAAATATTCACAAGGTAATTATTAATAATAAAGAAGAGTATGAAAATCTTTTAAGCTTAGAAGAAGTGTTTTTACCTGATTTACAAGAAAAGTTACATTATGACAAAAATTTCAATATAGATTACCAAGGAAATATTAGTAGTGAAATTCAAAATGCATTAAATAGAAAGGTGATTTTAAACAGTGGTGGCTATATAGTAATAGAAGAAGTAGAAGCTTTAACTGCCATTGATGTAAATACAGGAAAGTATATAGGAGAAAGTAATTTAGAAGAAACAGTATTAAAAACGAATTTAGAAGCAGCAGAAGAAATAGCAATACAAATTAGACTTAGAGATATTGGTGGAATTATTATTATAGATTTTATAGATATGAAAAATAAAAAAGATGTTGAAACTTTGCTTAATAAATTAAAAAAGGAATTAAGCCAAGATAGAAATAAAGCCAATATTATTGGAATAACTAAATTAGGTTTAGTGGAAATTACTAGAAAAAAGACTAAGAATAGTCTTAGATATGAATTTATTGAGAAATGTCCCCATTGCCAAGGTAGAGGTAAAATATTTTCTTAAACTATTGACAAATACAAGTTTATCTGGTAAAATCTTTGTTTGTAAGTAGCCGCTCAATATGGGTTTTAAAGCATGGTCACCTGATATTGGCGAGACTGGGTTAGAGGAGGTGCAATATAATAATGTATGCTGTAATTGAGACAGGTGGAAAACAATATAAAGTTCAAGAAGGAGATACTATTTTCGTTGAAAAAATTAAGGCTGAAGAGGGAGATAAAATAGACTTTTCCAAAGTATTACTTGTTCAAGGTGATGATTTGGTAGTTGGAAAGCCTTATGTAGAAAATGCTAAAGTAGAAGGAACAGTACTTGAACAAGGTAAGGCTAAAAAAATAGTTGTATTTAGATACAAACCAAAGAAAAATTACAAGAGAAAACAAGGACACCGTCAGCCTTATACAAAGGTTAAAATTGAAAAGATAATAGGATGATTTTATGACTAAAGTTGAAATTTATAAAGATAATAAAGGGAATATTATCAGATATAAAATTTCAGGTCATGCAGGTTTTGCTGAAAAAGGAGAAGATGTAGTGTGTGCAGCTGTTTCTGCATTGTCACAAACTGCATTAGTATCCTTAGTAGAGGTAATTGGTATTAGTGAAAAGGAATTAGAATTTTATATTGATGAAAAAAAAGGAATATTAGATGTACAATTACCTAAATTAATAGGAGAGATTACCAATAAAGAGGCACAAATCCTTCTTAAAACTTTTGAAATTGGAATAAAAAAGATAGTAGAATCTTATTCAGAATATGTGACTCTCAAATATAGGGAGGTGTAGAGATGATAAAATTTAATTTGCAATTATTTGCTTCTAAAAAGGGTGTAGGTAGTTCTAGAAACGGTAGAGATAGTAGGGCTAAAAGATTAGGTGTTAAAAGAGGAGATGGCCAATATGTATTGGCTGGAAATATCTTAGTTAGACAAAGAGGAACTAAAATCCATCCTGGAAACAATGTAGGCAAAGGTGGAGATGATACACTATTTGCAAAAGTAGATGGGGTAGTAAAATTTGAAAGAAAAGGTAAAAACAAAAAACAAGTATCTGTTTATCCTACTGAAGAATTAGCATAAATCAAGCTTACCTATTAGGTAAGCTTTCTTTTTTAGTATATTTAAAACTCTTGGAAACAAAATAAGTATATCTATTTATTGACAGCATGTTCTACATTGATATAATAAAATTACAAAATATATAAAAAGGATGATAATATGTTTGTAGATATAGCCAAAATAAGTCTAAAGGCTGGAAAAGGTGGAGATGGTGCTGTAGCTTTTAGAAGAGAAAAATACGAGCCAGCAGGTGGCCCCTACGGTGGAGATGGAGGTACTGGTGGAAGTATTATACTAAAGGCAGATGAAGGCATTAGGACTTTAATGGATTTTAGATATAGACGCCACTATAAAGCAGAAAATGGGGAAAATGGAAAGACTAAAAGACAATTTGGAAAAGATGGTAAAGATTTAATTTTAAGACTTCCTGTGGGGACTCTAGTAAAAGATGCAAAAACTAATAAAGTAATAGTAGATTTGAAAGAACATAATCAGGAATTTGTCATTGCTAAAGGTGGAAAAGGGGGTAGAGGAAATGCTAAGTTTGCCACAGCCACTAGACAAGCTCCAAGATTTGCTGAACCAGGTGGTAGAGGGGATGAAATAGAAGTTGTTTTGGAGCTAAAATTACTAGCAGATGTGGGATTAGTAGGTTTCCCCAATGTGGGAAAATCCACCATACTTTCCATAGTATCTGAAGCTAGACCTAAGATTGGAAATTACCATTTTACTACTTTAAAACCAAATTTAGGAGTAGTGAAAATTGAAGATGGAGCCTCCTTTGTAGTTGCAGATATTCCAGGTTTAATAGAAGGTGCCCATGAAGGCGTAGGACTAGGTCATGATTTTTTAAGACATGTGGAGAGAACTAAAGTATTAGTTCATATACTAGATGCCTCTGGTATAGAAGGACGGAGTCCTATTGAAGATTTTTATAAAATTAATAAGGAATTAATTAAATACAATCCAAAATTATCTGAAAAACCACAAATAATAGCAGCTAATAAAATGGACATTCCACAGGCTAAAGATTGGTTAGTAAGAATAAAAGAAGAATTTGAAAATAAGGGATATAAAGTATATCCTATTTCTGCTGCAACAGGAGAAGGAATAGATAAATTAAAATATGGTATATGGGAAATATTATCTACTGTAGAAGATGAATATGAAACTTTTGACGAATATATAGATATTAGCCCAGAGGAGAAAATAGAAGAAGATTTTACAGTAAAAAAAGAGAATGGAAAATATATAGTAGAAGGTCCTTATATAGAATCTTTAATCTATAGCACAAATTTTAATGATTACGATTCTCTAAGATATTTTCAAAATGCCATAAGAGAAAAGGGCATTGTAGAAGAATTGAAGAAATTAGGAATTGAAGAAGAGGATACTGTATATATTTTAGATTATGAATTTGAATATTTTGAATAAAATTAAGGAGTGTATAAATTGTTAACAGGAAAACAAAGATCTTATTTAAAAGGATTAGCTAACAATATAGAACCTATATTTCAAATAGGAAAAAATGGCATTACAGAAAACTTTGTAAAGCAGGTAGATGAAGCTTTAGAAGCAAGAGAATTAATTAAAATAAATGTATTAAACAATAGTCTATTAGATACTAAGGAAACTGCAAATGAATTGGCAAAGAAAACCAATGCTGAATTTGTTCAAAGTATAGGGCATAAGTTTGTATTGTATAGAGAATCTATTGAAAACAGAAAGATTCAATTACCTAAATAAGAATGGAAATTAAAATATTTTGGGAATGTAGTTCTTAGGTAAGAATACCATACATTCCCTATTTTAAATAAATTTAAAAATATTAAATTTTGAACTGGAGGGATAATGTGAGGAAAATTAAAATTGGTATTATGGGTGGCACCTTTGACCCTATACATAATGGGCATTTAATAATAGCAGAAAACTCTAGAATTAATTTTAATTTAGAAGAAATTATATTTATTCCCACAGGTAAACCTGCTCATAAATTAGAAGATGAAATCACATCTAATGATTATAGGTATGAAATGGCCTTATTGTCTATAAATTCAAATCCTTATTTTTCATTATCTCCAATGGAAATAAATAGGGAAGGTATTACATATACAATTGACACCATTAGAAATTTGCAAAAATTAAAGAAAAATGTAGAATATTACTTTATAATGGGGGAAGATTCCCTATATAATTTTCATAAATGGAAAGATTATAAAGAGTTACTAAGTATATGTAAATTTATAGTGGCAAAAAGGCCAAATTTAGATAATAAATTAGAAGAGAAAATAAAAGAATTAAATAGTATTTGTAAAGATTCTATTTATATATTGGAATCCCCCATGGTAGATATTTCTTCTACAGATATTAGAGAAAGAATTAGTTTAAATAAATCCATTAAATACTTGGTACCTGAATCTGTAGAATTGTATATAAAAAAACATAGGCTATATGGAGGGGCATAAATGATTGAAAATTGGATATATGAAGAATTAAAAAAGGATATTGGAATAGAAAGATACAATCATTCTCTATTGGTTATGGAAACTAGCATTCAATTAGCAAAAATATATAATTATTCCATAGAAGAGGCTAGATTAGCAGGATTACTCCACGATTGTGGTAAATTTCAAGATAAAACAAAAATATTGAAAATGATAGAGGAGTTTGATATAATTTTAGATAATATTATGG
>JAAZMA010000168.1 GCA_012799055.1 Tissierellia bacterium | reverse complement strand
GAGGCATAAAATGCATCCATATCTATATGGATAATGGCTCTATCCATTTAAATCACCCTTTATATAGAAAAAGAACCTATTAGGTTCTTAATAATGGTAACAAAATCTTACCAACAAATTGGTGCAGGAGAAGGGATTTGAACCCTCACAAGCTACGCTTACTACCCCCTCAAGATAGCGTGTCTGCCGTTCCACCACTCCTGCAAGTATAGATTGTCTCTATACTATTATAATAAATTTTTAATTTTTATTCAATATCTCCTTGTTGAAATTCTTTAGGAATGTACCATTTTTCAATATTTCTATAGTAATTAAAAAAACATGGGTCTATGTCTCCCTTAATAATTTTATCTACCAATAGGGCATTGTTTTTGAAAAATAGACTTATATAAGGTAATTCATTTACTATACGTGACTGCAATTTTTTGTAGGATTTTAACTTGTTATCTCTATTTGGTGCACTAAAGGCTTCTAGTAATAGTTCATCCATAATTTCGTCCTTATAGTTAATAAAATTAGTACCTGTTGCAATCTGGCTAGAATGAAAAGCAAAAGTTAAATCTGGTATAGTAGATAAATGCCATCCTATTAACACCATATCAAAATCCTTTTTTAAAAGCTTTTCATTTATTTCTTCCCATTGTTCTTCTATTATCTCCTTATCCATATTGTCTGGTAAAATTTCTGGATAGTCTTTCACTACTTTAATCCCTATTTTGTTTAAATCTCCAACTATCATATCTGCTACCTTTAATCTAAGGGAATTATTAGAATTAGTCAATAATCTTAAAATTACTTCTTCTCCATTTTCATCCTCATAAAATCCATCACCATTTATATCTTTCCATCCTAGTTTTTCCAATTCTTCCCTAGCCCTTGAGGGATTATATCCATAAATATTTGCATCTTCCCAAAGTAACCAAGAATTTGGATGAATAGGTACTTCTGCCTGAGTTCCATGACCTAAATATATATTTTGAATTATTTTTTGGCGATCAATACCATAGGCAAATGCCTTCCGAATACTCTTTCCATTTTCACCCCCAAATATCCCATTTGCAAAATTAAATCCTAAAAACTCATAGTTTTGAGATATGAATTCATATATTCTAACTTTATTACTTTGATTGTATTTTTCCCAATCTATATCTAAAGGAAGGGCTAAATGTAACTGACCAGCTTCAAAAGCAGTTAATATTAATTCTTCGTCTTCCAAAACTTTACCAATTACTACATCTATATAGGGCTTCCCATCTCTATATTCAGGAAAAGAATTTAATTCAATAGTTTTGAATTTTTCATATTTATTAAATTTATAAGGTCCTGTACCTATGGGTACATAATCATCTTTAGATAAAGCCTGTGCATAAGATTTTTTGTTTTCCCTATCAGATACAAATTTATGTCTTGGAATAATAGGAAAAGTCAAAGTTTCCAATCCATGACTAAAGCTTCTATCAAAAATAATATTTAGTTCATACGGGCCCAATATTTCCACATTAATTATTCTATTAATATTTTTAGGATTGTAAATTCCAACTGAATTATTTAACATCTTTTTGTAAACAATATCTTCATTGGCATATTTAATTGTATTTATAGTAAAAGCCACATCTTCAGAGTCAAACTTTTCTCCATCATGCCATATTATATTTTCTTTTAATTTAATATTTATAATTTTACCGTCCTCTTTTATGGTATAATCATTAGCCAGTACTGGAATAGTATTTAAATCATCATCAAAATCAAATAAGCCTTGAAATATAAGTTTACTAAAGTGATAATATAGTAAATTTTCGCTTAGTAAAGGATTTAAAGTATTTAAAGTAGTAAGAGGAAGGATTATTTTGCCACCATATTCTGGTTCAAAAATTGTTTCTTCCTCCTCTTCAGACTTAAAAATGTATTGCTTTTCATCAGTTTCAATTTCACTATTACATCCAGTAAAATTTAATAATAAAATTAATACCAATAGTAATACTAGTATATTTTTCTTTCTCAATTATTTCATCCCCTTATTTAACTATAACCATAAGGTTTTTAATAATTTTTCTAAAATTATGGAATATTTGAAGAAAATATGGTTCTTGATCTTCCATTTCTCCATTAAATTCACCTTTATATAGTTTTTTATATATATTATGATTTTTTAACACCTTTTCCACATACTCTTCAGTTTCTCTAAAAGGTATTTTTTTTAAACTTACCCCATCATCACAATACTCTTGATTTTTTAACCATTTATTCACATTTCCACTGCCACCATTATAAGCCGCAAGTATTAATTGAGTATTATCTCCAAATTCCTTAGTTAATTGGTCTAGATACCAAGTTCCTATTCTAATATTAATCTCAGGTTCAAATAATAAATCTAAATCAAAATTTTCAATATTTAAGTCTCTAGCTGCCCACTCCCCAGTACTAGCTGATATTTGCATAAGACCCCTTGCTTCCTTGGAAGATAGGGCATTTTTATTAAAATTACTCTCTACATTAATAATAGCAGCTATTAAATAAGGGTCAATATTGTATTCCTTGGCATAATTATTTATTAAACTTTTATAAGATAATGGATAAGTAAATCTATAATATAAATTACTAACAACTATTACAATTAAAAATACAATAAGTAGAAATGTAGCATTTTTAAACAATCTATTTCTTTTGAACATCTAAATTAAACCTCCATAGATTATATTATTTCATTTAGTATTTTATCTAATTGTTTTTCTAGTTCTCTTAATTCTCCTCTATTATCTAGTATTCTAGTAGCATATTTCTTTTTTAATTCTATGGAAATTTGAGAATTTATCCTATATAGCGCTTCTTTTTCATCAATTAAATCCCTTTTCATTAGTCGATTTAATTGAGTTAATTCATCTACATAAACTAACCATATTTCATCAAAATAAATTTCATATTTATTAAAACTATCTAATTCCTCAATTAACAAAGGAATATCTAAGAAAATTGTTTTTTCCCTTTCACTATGTTTTAATATTTGATTTTTAATATTTTCGTAAATATATGGATGTACAATATTATTTAATTTTTTACGAAGACTTTCATCTTTAAATATTATACTTCCTAGTTTTTTTCTGTCAATATTCTCATTCTCATCTAAAAAATCCTCACCAAAAAAATCCAATATTTCCACATAGGCTGGGCTGTTTTTTTCCACTACATTTCTGGCAATTTTATCTGCATCTATGACTATATGTCCCTTCTCTCTAATCATATTTGTCACAGTAGATTTTCCAGTGGCAATTCCGCCAGTAATACCTATGATTTTGCAACTATTTTGTTTCATACCAATTTTCTCCTATGCTTATTTCTACTTTCAATGGAATATCTAATTTTATGGAATTTTCCATTATGTCTTTCATTACTTTTTTAACTTCTTCTACCTCATCTTTGAAGGTTTCAATAATTAATTCATCATGAACTTGCAAAATTAATCTGGATTTTAATTTTCTATTTTTTAATTCCCTATGAACTTTTACCATAGCAATTTTAATAATATCTGCAGCAGTTCCCTGTATGGGAGTATTCATAGCAATCCTTTCTCCAAAGGAACGTACATTAAAATTTCTAGATTTTAATTCAGGTATATATCTTCTTCTATTTAGTAAAGTCTCTACATAGCCATCTTTTTTACCTTTGTTAACAATATCCTTCATGTATTTGTCTACCATAATGTAGTTTTTTAAATAATTATCTATATATTCTTTTGCCTCTTTTCTAGATATATCTAAATCACGAGATAGACCATAATCTGAAATTCCATAAACTATTCCAAAATTAACTGCCTTAGCCCTACTTCTCATTAAAGGAGTTACCTCCTCTTTTGGTATATTAAATACCTCCGAGGCTGTTTGAGTGTGAATATCTACATTATGAAAAAAAGCCTCCATCATCTTTGGGTCTCCTGAAATATGAGCTAATACTCTAAGTTCAATTTGAGAATAATCCCCATCCACTAATATATATTCTTTAGATTCTGGTACAAAGGCTTTTCTAATTTTTCTTCCTTCTTCTGTCCTTATGGGTATATTTTGTAAATTTGGTTCTGTACTAGAAATCCTTCCTGTATTAGTCACAGTTTGATTAAATGTAGAGTGGATTTTTCCTGTTTCTGGATTTATTTCATTTATTAGTCCATCTATATAGGTAGATTTTAATTTAACCATTTGCCTATATTTTAATATTTTATTTATTATATCATGTTGCCCTTTTAATTTGTCTAATACTTCTGCATCTGTAGAATAGCCTGTTTTAGTTTTCTTAATTACAGGTAAATTTAATTTATCAAATAATATTTCTCCCAATTGTTTAGGGGAATTTATATTAAATTCCTTTCCAGCTAAAGTGTAAATATCTTGGGTCAATTTATCTATTTCAATTTGAAATTCATTTCCTAATTCTTCCAAAACAGATAAATCTACTTTAAAACCATTAAATTCCATATGAGCTAGAACTTCAACTAGGGGCAATTCTATATCATAATATAATTTTTTCATGCCTTGTTCTTCAATTTTGTTTTTAATTGGTTCTTTTATTTTACTAATAAAGTCCAATGTCATGGCAATATATTTTGCCTGTGATTCTATATTTAAATCTTTAAAGGATTTTTTATTTTTACCTTTCCCTAGTAATTCTTCTTCATCTGTACCATATATATTTAAATACTCTTTAGCTAATTCATTTATACTGTAATTAGTCTGAGCTGGATTTAATAAATAACTGCCTATCATAGTATCAAAATTAATATTTTTTATATTTATACCTAATTTCAACAATGCAAAAATATCCATTTTTAGCATATGTCCATATTTTTCTATTTTTTCTGATTCAAAATAAGGTTTAAAAGTCTTAGAAAAATCCTTTATATTATTTTCTAAAAAACTAATAAAGTATGCAGGGTTTTTTTCTGTTTTTATGCCTATTCCTAATATTTCAGATTTTATATAATGTTCATTTTCAAACAAAAATTTAAAGCCAAAAGATTTACTATTTTCTATTTCTTTAATAATATTATTGTATTCATTATTTTTTACAATTTTGTATTTAGTTTCATAATTGGAATTTTCTTTATTAGATAATTTGTCTTCTGGTATTTTAGATAATAAACTGTTGAATTCCAATTTATTGTATAGTTCTTCTAGTTTTTCCCAATCTGGCTCTTGTACCTTTAATTCGTCTAAGGATAATTCCAATGGGACATTAGTAATAATTTCGCCTAATTTTCTGCTTAAAAAGGCAATGTTTTTATGTTCAATAAGGGATTCTTTAGTCTTTTTCCCTTTTACATTATCTATATTTTCATATAAATTTTCCATTGTACCAAATTCCTTTAAAAGTTTAATACCTGTTTTTTCACCAATCCCTGGCACACCTGGAATATTATCTGATTGGTCTCCCATTAAGCCTTTTAAATCTATAAATTGCTCTGGAGTAATTCCATACTCCTCTATTATTCTTTTTTTATCATATTTTTCTAATTGAGTTATTCCCTTTTTAGTTAATAATACTTCAGTTTTATCTGAGGTTAATTGTAAATAATCCTTATCTCCTGTAACTAAAATTACCTCCATGTTTTCCTCTTCACCTAATTTGGCAAGGGTGCCTGCTATATCATCAGCTTCATATCCATCTAGTTCTATTTGGTTAATATTCATTGCATTTAATATTTCTTTTAATATGGGAAATTGAAAAGACAGTTCATTTGGCGTAGAGTCCCTATTAGCCTTATATAAATCAAAAGCTTCATGACGAAATGTAGGCCCTTTTTTGTCAAAGGCTACTGATATATAATCGTATTCATAATCCTCTTCTATTTTATATAGCATAGTTAAAAATCCATATACTCCATTGGTATATATACCATCTTTAGTTGATAATAAAGGTAATGCATAAAAAGCTCTATGTATTAAACTGTTTCCATCTATAACTAATAGTCTTTTGCTTTTTTCTTTATTCACTATATCACTCCTTAAGCTTAATTATTATATAAATATTGCATATGTCTAATTAAATAATAATCTCGTATTATTATAAGTATACATTAAATGTGGTTTTAGGTAAACAAATTTGTCTTGATTGTTTTATAATTTTATGTTATTATATTTCTTGTAATAAAAAATGCCGGTGTGTTGGAACTGGCAGACGAGACGGACTCAAAATCCGTTGCCTTCCGAGGCGTGTGGGTTCGAGTCCCACCACCGGCACCAGCACTGTTCGTACAAACTAATAATTATAAGAGAAAAAGATAGGGTATTATTATTCTATCTTTTTTTAATTTTAAAATATTAATTTAAAACATTTTTAATAAAATTTGCCTTTTCATTATATTAATCAGCAATAGGAATTTACATCCTATTATAGTTACTTTACTATTTTAATAAAATTTTTTGTATCAATACTAAAATAATAACTTATCCTAGTTTAAATATTAATATTAAATTTCCTTCCATAAAAATTTTTACCTTTAATTAGTTTTCTTATTAAAAAGGAATATATTTTTTTTAAAAAAACAAACTATTATATAGTTTAATTTAAAATACTATAATTATAAGGAGACTAAATATGAGAAAAAAACATATAAAGGTTCAAATTACTGTTATCATTATATTCTCAATAATTTTAGGATTTTCTATTAAATATGTAAGCTTTGGAAATCCATATAAAACAAAAAGTAATCAACAAAAATTAATAAGTTATGGTTCTAAAGAACAAAAAATTATAGCTTTAACATTTGATGACGGTCCTCATCCTAAATATACAACAGAAATATTAGACTTACTAAATGAATATAATATTAAGGCTACTTTTTTTGTGTTGGGGAAATTTGCAGAACAGTATCCTGAAATAATAAAAAGACAAGCCAAAGAAGGACATGAAATTGGTAATCATACTTACTCACATATAAATGTTAAAAAAGTATCTAAAGAAAAAATCCAAGAAGAATTTAATAAAACTCAGGAAATTATTTTATCATTAGCAGGTGTTGAATCTAAAGTGTTTCGCCCCCCTTATGGAATCTTTGATGAAAAAATAATATCAGCTATTAATAAAGAATGTAGTATTGTATTATGGTCTCAAAATGAAGATCATAAAGACTGGAGTAATCCTGGAGTAAAAAAAATAGCTGACACTATTTTATCTCAAATAGAAAATGGAGATATTATCTTATTACATGATTATGTTTATCATAATGAAAGTCATACTGTGGAAGCTTTAAAAATTATTTTACCAGAACTGAAAAACAAAGGTTATAAATTTGTTACTCTGTCTGAATTAATCGAAATATCTAAGTAAAAAAATTAAACTCTTTTATTTTATATTTTATTTTCCAAGCAGCATGTTTAAATCCATAAGATTGTGTTGTAATTCAATTAGTATGTTTTTTAAAGTATTATAATCTTTTTCTATTAATTTTGGATCAGTTAATTCTTCTTTTCTAATGTTTAAGGATTGAATTTGTCTATATATATTTTCTAATTCTATATTTATATCATCTATTAAGTAAGATGATTCTACTTCAATACTCTTAGCTAATTCAATATCTTCTCTTTCTATTGTAAAAACATCTCCTATATTTGGGATTATTGTCTCTATATTAAATTCATCCTCTATTAATTTTGATAAAGTCTTAGATGATTCTTCTTCTCCATGAACTATAAATATTTTTTGTGGTTTAGTTTTAAATTTTCTTATCCAGTCTAAAAGCATGATTTGATCTGCATGACCTGAAAGACCTTCTAAATTATATATTTCTGAATTTACCGCTACTTCTTCTCCTAAAATTTTTACTTTTTTAACTCCATTTAATATAATTCTTCCCAATGTCCCTTCTGCTTGATAGCCAACAAAAACTAAACTGTTTTTTTCATCCCAAAGATTATGTTTAAGATGATGCCTAATTCTACCTGCTGTAGCCATTCCACTAGAAGAAATTATTACTTTAGGGAATTCATATTTATTTAAAGCCATAGATTCTTTTTGATCTTTTATATATCTTAAATTAGAAAATATAAAAGGATTATCTCCTTTTAATATTAAATTTTTAGCTTCATTATTAAAACTACTGGAATTAAGTTGAAAAGCTTCTGTAGCTAGTACAGCCATAGGGCTATCTACGTATATTGGTATATTCATATATTCTTCAACATTTACATTGTATTCATAATATTTGTTTAACTCATAAATTAGTTCTTGAGTTCTTCCTACTGCAAAAGAAGGTATCATAACTGTACCACCTCTTAATGCAGTTTTATTTATTATCTCTACTAATCTTTGAGTACTTTTTCCTATGCCTTCATGTATACTATCACCATAAGTAGATTCAATTACAAGATAATCTGTATCATCTATAAATTCAGGATTATTAATAATAGGTCTATTGGGCATTCCTAAATCTCCAGAAAATACTATTTTAATAAATTTCCCCTTTTCTTTAATCCATAATTCAATAATTGCTGAGCCTAACATATGGCCTGCATCCCTAAATCTTAATTGAATATCTTCATTTAAAATAATAATTTGATCATATAAATAGGTCTCAAAATATTTTAGACTAACTTCAGCTTCTTCTGTTGTATATAAAGGTTCTATAGGCTTTTTCCCAGCCCTTTGCCTTTTTCTATTTTCCCATTCTGTATCAGCTTCTTGGATTTTAGCACTATCCATTAACATTATTTTACATAAATCATAAGTAGGTTTTGTACTTATGATTTTGCCTTTAAAGCCCTCTTTTACAAGTTTAGGTATTCTGCCACTGTGGTCAATATGAGCATGGGTCAATATTAAATAATCAATATCTACTGGATTATAGGGAAATTTTTCAAAATTTTTTCTTTCAAGTTCCCTATTCCCTTGAAACATCCCACAGTCTATTAATATTTTATGCTCTCTACTTTCAATTAAATAGTTGGAACCTGTTACCACCTTTGCTGCACCACAAAATTGAATATCCACAAAACCACCTCCAAATTATTGATTATTGACTATGTTAATATTATATCTTAATTATGTAAAATACTAAATAAATAGAGTAAAAAATGAGACAATTAAGTTTGCCTCATTTTAATTTCTATTATATTGAAAGTAATTTATATGGTTTTAAAAATAATTAGATTTTTTTATAATATAATTTATCTTCTAAATATTCCTCTATATCTATTCCATTTTCTATTCCAGTTTTTACTTTACCCATATCCTTTGTATCTCCAAACAATATAGCAGCCGTTAATTTATCATTAGTTACAAATAATTTATGATAGATTTCACCGTCAATATATTCATAAATAAAATCATATTCATTAATATTTCCCATGGAAAAAAGTTTAATATTTCCTAAATTTAAACTAGCATAGGGTCTTGGTTCCCTATATTCTAGTGTTCCCCCTGACATATTTCTACCTGCAATCTTTCCCTGTTGGTTGCTAGAAGTCCAAAGTCCTATTGTTTTGCCATCTACTTCTATTACATCTCCCGCTGCATATATATTGTCTATATTGGTTTTAAGATTACTATCTACTAGTATTCCCTTATTAAATTTTATTTCAGTATCCCTAATTAAATCTAAATTTGGTCTTACCCCCACTGAAAATAGTACTGCATCTGTTTCAAACTCTGTTCCATTATTTAATTTAATTCCATTGGCTACATTCTCTCCTAAGATTTCTTCAGCAGCTGCATTTAAATATAGATTAAAGCCTTCATTTATTAATTTTTCTTCTAATTTACGGGACAATTCTTCATCTAATTGTCTTGGGAGTAAATATGGAGCAAATTCTACAATATTTACTTTCTTTCCCAATTGCTTCAATGACCATGCTGCTTCTAATCCCAATAGTCCTCCACCAATTACAGTAATATTTTCTTTTGTACTAAAATAATCGTTAATATATTCTAAATCTCTAAGTGTTCTTAATGCCAATACACCTTTCTTAAATTTACCAGCAACAGGTGGTATAAAAGGTCTACTACCTGTGGCTATTAGAAGTTTTTCATACTCAATTTCTGTACCATCATCTAACTTTATTTTATTATTATTAGTATCTAGTTCTTCTACAATTTTACTTAGTAATACTTCTATATTATTTTCCTCATACCAATCTTCCTTATTTACGAGTATTTCTTCATCATTATATTCTTTATATAAATATTCTGTTAGACGTACTCGATAATAGGTTAAATATGGTTCACTAGACACCATAGTAATACTACCTTCTATATCATTTTTCCTTATTTCTTTTGCTGCAGAAAGGCCTGCAATACCATTTCCTATGATTAAATATTTTGTGCTTTTCATTTTTTCACTCCTTAAATCATTATATTTAACTATTACCCAAATTATATTATAATTAACTTATTCTTCCCTATTTCATTTTTCCTCATTTATATTATATTTTTTATATAAGCTGTGATTTTTTCATCTCTATGACATATACATTGTTTTTCTTAATCTAAATTTTATTTATATGAAAAAATAATCTATTTTACTACCATAATGAAAATATAGTGTATTATTAAATCTTTATTCTATTTCTAAATCTTCAATAAATCTTGTTGCTGCAGGAGATAAAGATACAGTTTTTAGAAAACAAACTCCAATTGACCTTTTAGGAACTTCTTCCACTAAATTTATCTCATATACACTTTTAGCTTCTAAATATTCTTTGGAAAATTCCCTAACGACACAGGATATTCCTAGATTAATCTTTGCAAACTCCAATAGCAAATCATGGGAACCTAATTCAATTTCCGGTTCTATTTTAACTCCTTTTGATAATATATATTTTTCCACATATCGTCTTGAATTTGTTTTAGGTTCAAGTAATATTAGTGGAAATTCTGCTAATTCATTAAAATTCAAGGGAATGGAAATTTTATCCTTATATTTTTCTCCACAAACAAATATATCCTGAATATCTATTAATTTTATTATTTCCAATGAAGAATCCTTAATAGGTAGATTACAAATTGCAATATCAATTTCTCCTGATTTCAGTAAATCACAAAGTTCTAAAGTTGTACGATTTATAATCTTTAATTTAATATTTGGATACTTACTATGAAATTCTTCTAAAAAAGGTAGTAAAAAATAACGAGAAATAGTATCTCCAACTCCTATTCTTAGCTCCCCTGCCATAAGATTTTTAGATTCCATAACTTTCTTTTCACCTACATCAATTAGATTAATGCCAGAGTTTACATATTCAAATAAAATTTCTCCTTCATTTGTAAGCACTACTCCCCTAGGTGTTCGTGTAAACAAGCGTACTTCTAAATTACTTTCAAGTTGCATAATTGCTTGACTAATAGCTGGCTGTGTCATATATAGAGACTTTGCAGCTTTGGAAAAACTTCCACATTTGGCCACTTCACAGAAAATTTTATATAAATCCAATTTAATAGACATATAAGCGCTCCTTATATATAGTATCATACATATTTATTTTACTTATATCACAAAATAGCATATATTACAAGTGAGAGGTTTTTTATTATTCTCAAAATAAATTTAAGGAGAGATTAGGATGGAAAGGATAGTTGGAACTGTTGCTAGAGGTATTCGTGCTCCAATTATGAAAGAAGGAGATGATATTGTTAAAATAGTGGTAGATACAATACTAAAAGCTTCAGAGATAGAAGGATTTACAATTAATAATAAAGATATCATCTCTTTAACTGAATCCATAGTTGCTAGAACTCAAGGAAACTATGCAAGTATCAATGATATTTCTAAAGACATAGTTTCAAAATTTGGAGAAGATACTATTGGGGTAGTATTTCCTATTCTAAGTCGTAATCGTTTTGCTACCTGTCTTCATGGTATTGCAAAGGGTAGTAAAAAAATTATACTAATGCTTCAATATCCTTCAGATGAAGTAGGTAATCCCTTAGTAAGTTTAGATGAACTAGATGAAAAGGGTATTAACCCTTGGACAGATACTTTAACAGAAGAGGAGTTTAGAAAATTATTTGGATACAAAAAACATCCTTTTACAAATGTAGACTATATTGATTTTTATAAGACAATAGTGGAAAGTCATGGAACTAAATGCCAAATCATATTTTCAAATAATCCTAAAACCATATTAGACTATACAAAAAATGTTCTTGTATGTGATATTCATTCTAGATTTAGAACCAAGAAAATATTGAAATCAAATGGTGGAGAAAAAATTTATGGCCTTGATGAAATCTTAACTACATCTATTAATGGCAGTGGCTACAATGAAATCTATGGGCTTTTAGGTTCAAATATGGCTACAGAAGAAAAAGTAAAACTTTTCCCACGAGATTGTCAGTCTATTGTGGATGAAATTCAATCTAGAATTACAGAAAAAACAGGGAAAACTGTTGAAGTTATGATATATGGGGATGGCGCCTTTAAAGACCCTGTAGGCAAAATCTGGGAATTAGCTGATCCTATAGTGTCTCCAGCTTATACCAAAGGACTTGAAGGTACACCAAATGAAATTAAATTAAAATATCTTGCTGATAATAGTTTTGCCGATTTAAAAGGAGAAGAGCTTAAAAAAGCTATTGGGGAATATATTGAAAATAAAGAGTCCACACTTATGGATACTCCAGAAACACTAGGTACCACTCCTAGAAAACTTACAGATCTTATAGGCTCCCTTTCTGATTTGACTTCAGGGAGTGGGGATAAAGGTACACCTATTGTATATATACAGGGTTATTTTGATAATTATATAAAATAAAGTAGAAAATCAGTGGTATTAGTAATTAATTACTAATACCACTGATTTATTATTAAAACTTATATCTTCAATTCTCAATTTATTTCTTTAGATTCCTATCTTAAGTATACTATAATAATTTATTCATAATATATTGGTAATCTTGGTGTTTCTATAATACTTCCATCTTCTAGTGTTACCTCTGTATATATGACAAAATAGGGTTCATATGAGAACCCACTTTGTAAGGGTTTATCATGCTTATCTATTATCCCATTTATATTATCATTTGTATATTTCCAACCATCAGTATGGTCAGTATCAGTAAATGCTAATATTGGACCCTCATTTGACTCCAGTCTTAAAACATAAAAATCCACTTTCTGAGCATTATCATATCCTAATAATTCTATTTGAAAATAATCTTCGTTTATTACATACCAATTATCCCTAGTTATATAATTGGAGCTAATATTATAAACATCCCTTAAGTCTTCAAAAGCAATATGGTCATTTAATCTAATTTGGGCTGAAAAGCTAATCATATCTAGGTCTTCTGTCTCCTGGTCTTTTACAGATATAGATTTTTGGGGTTTTTTATCTTTAATTTTAATATTTCCTTTTTTCTTATTTAAAAATATATCCATTGTTCCTTCTGTTACTATATGGCCATAAAATCCTAGGGACTTGCCTTCATTGTAATAATCTAAAATAAGATTATCTCCTATTATTTCCTCTTTTCCATTTACTAGTTTAATTAGACTATAGTATCCATTACCTTTGTATCTAATAAATAATATCTCATCTTTAGATATACTTATTGGCATAAAGTCCAAATCATTTCCCTTAGTTATTTTCTTTACTTGAGAAGTTTTTAAATCATATTCATAAATATTGTGAGCTCTATTTTCCCATTTTTTAAACTCCTCATTGTAATCAAAATTTTGGGAGGTATCTACAGACTTTGTTGCTGAATACAATAGTTTATTTCCATCTAATGTAAAACTTGGAGTCATAGCCACTAAATCACTATCCATGAAATTGATTTTATTATAGTTTTTGTTTTTATCTATATATAATAAAACTACCTCTTTATTTAAAATCATTTCCCTAGCTTCTCCTTCAATTAGACCAATTAAATTATTATTTTTGGGATTAATGGTTAAATTATCTTTATAGGGAAGTACTATTATATTCTTAAAATCTGTATGGGTTTTGTTTTTTACATCATATATACCTATACCTACTCCATCTGCACTTAATGAGCCTGAAGCAGGTTTTTCCATAATATAAATATATTTTCCATCATCAGTTATATCCCATATTCTTGGGTCATAACCAAGGATTTGATCTGTGGATTTTCTGCCTTCTATTATGGTATTTATAGCAAATGCTCCATCTTTCCCAGGTTCTATTTCTACAATACCAGTATTATAGCCATATTTATCACTACCAATGGTCCATTTAGATATTCTATTGCCATAAATAGTTCCAACTTTAGAAACCTTGAAATTTTCATAATAATAATCATCTGTATATACTACCTTATTAGGAGAATTATCTTTTGGTTTTAAATTAAAAATAGCAAATCCAGATTTCTCTGTAGAATATATTATAGTTTTATTATCCACCCAATCATAGGATACTATTTTTTCAGCTATTTTTTTATATTCTTTCTTTTCAAAATCAAATACATATAAATCTTCACCATAAGTATAGGCAATATAATCTCCAGTTTTTGAAATAATAGGATAGCTAAATTCTTT
>JAAZMA010000151.1 GCA_012799055.1 Tissierellia bacterium | reverse complement strand
TAGGTAAATTTACTTTTAGCATCTATTAGTAGGGAAAATGCTTCTGATATACTGTGAAGTCCATGAATATCTAAAACAATGTCTTCTTTTGGTTCTATTAGATTTAAAACAGAATTTATGTTTTTTGATTGTAAATCTAGCCAAAATTTTTCCTTTTTCATAAGGTTTAAAATTCCATGACAAATGTTCTCGTTAAACATAGTGTTTTTATGTCTCTTTAGCCATTTATTAAAAACATCTATTTCGTAAGTATCTGTGCCAAAATTAGTTTTTCTTACAAAAAATAATTCAAAATAATCTGCTAAATGGATTATTTGAGAAGCTAAAGGAGTTTCATCTCCCTTTAAGCCAAAGGGCCCAGAGCCGTCCCATTCTTCATGATGATATAGTATATATTCACTTATTTCTGGTTTTAAGGGTAGATTTTTCAATATTTTATAACCAAAGCTACAATGTTCCTTTAGTAAATTTTCTTTATAATGAATATCCATTACAGAATAATTGGACAAATGACCTGCCATACCTATATCGTGAATAAGAGCTGCATAATATATATCCATTAAATCTTGATGCTTTAGCCCCATTTCCTCTCCTATATTATAGGCTATATAGGCAGTTCTTCTAGAATGCCCATAATATCTATTTTCAGCTATATCTAATGCATAAGATAGACTATTTAATAATTGACTAAGATTTACTTCAATATTTTCTGTCATTAAGTTTTTCCCTTTCCTTTAAATAAGTTTTTTTGTCAATTTTCATCATATATATATAATTATATATCTTTCCCTTTTCTATTACAAAAGAAGATTTTTCTTTTAAATAATAGGGGTCTTCTAGATTTAGATTTTGATCAAAAAATCTATCTAAATACATATCTATAATTGTAAAACCAGATTTCTCATAACATTTAATAGCCCTTTTATTAAATTTAGCTACTTCCAAATACATGGTTTTCATATTCATATTGTTGAAAAAATAATCTAAATAATTTAATATGATTTCAGTGCCATAGCCCATATTTACATAATTAGGGTCTAAAACTATTCCTAAGGTAGCTTCCCTTAGTATTCTTCTAATATTTTTAATACCTAAATAGCCAATAAGTATATTTACTTCATTAAAAACACTATAATATATTCGATTAAAGCCTCTAGTTTTATATTTGTACCATTGTCTTAGTTCATCATCTGTTAATTCAGGTAAATTATAGTCAAAAAGCAGGGTGTTTTTATGATAACCCCAATTTTTCATTTCATAGACATCATCTAATTTAATAGGTTTTATTCTTATTCTATTTCCTATTATTTCCACTGTAATTCCTTCCTTTATTCTCTAAAACTTTCTTTATTTAAGAATTTAGTAAACTCTTTTCTCCAAACTAATTCTACAGTACCTGTAGGCCCATTTCTATGTTTTGCTATTATTACCTCTCCTATATTTTTCTTGTCAGTATCTTCATTATAGTACTCATCTCTATATAAAAACATAACCACATCTGCATCTTGCTCTATGGCTCCAGATTCCCTTAAGTCTGAAAGTATAGGCCTATGGTCAGAACGAAGTTCTGGAGCACGGGATAATTGGGATAATGCTATTACTGGACATTCCATTTCCTTTGCCAAAGCCTTTAGTCCTCTAGAAATGGCCGAAATCTCCTGTTGCCTACTTTCATGGCGAGATTCAGACTCCATTAATTGTAAATAATCTATAAGTATTAAATCTAGGCCCTTTTCCATTTTTAATCTTCTACATTTAGCCTTCATCTCAAGTAGTGATATACCTGCTGTATCGTCAATAAATATATTAGCTTGAGATAATGGTGCCATTACATTTATTATTTTAAGCCATTCTTCTTCTTCTAAACGTCCACTTATGATTTTTTGTAAATCCACATGGGCTACTGAACTAATCATTCTTTGGACTAATTGTTCTTTGGACATTTCCAATGAAAATATGGCCACAGAGGCATCTGCCTTAATGGCCGAATTAACTGCTATATTTATACCAAGGGCAGTTTTTCCCATACTAGGCCTAGCAGCCAATAGTATTAAATCAGATTTTTGTAGTCCAGATAGTTTATTGTCTATATCTATAAAACCTGTAGTAAGTCCTGTTAATTCCCCTTGATGGGCTGCTAGTTCTTCAATTTTAGAAAAACTGTCTAATAATACTTCCTTAATAGGCGCAAAACCTTCCCTATGTCTTCCTTGGGTAATATCAAATATTTCTTTTTCTGCTTGTTCAATTATACTATTGACTTCTTCACTATCTTCATAGGACTTGGCCATAATATTGTCACAGGATATAATTAATCGTCTAAGTATGGATTTTTCTTCTACTATATCACAATAAAATTTAATATTAGAACTTAAACCCACTCCACCTGACAATTGGGCTAAATAATGAAGCCCACCTACATTTTCTAAAGTGCCCCTTTTGTTTAATTCTTCTGAAAGAGTAATTAGATCTACTGGTTCATTTCTGTTATACAATTCTATAATGGCTTTGTATATTTCTTTATTAGCTTCTTTATAAAAATCTTCAGGATGAAGCTGTTCTACTGCAGTGTTTATGGCGTCTTTGTTTATAATCATGGCCCCTAATACAGATTGCTCTGCTTCTAAACTATGAGGAGGAATTTTCCCCAATGCATATGCTTCGATTTTAACCACCCCATTACTCTTCTACTACTTTTATATTTAAATTAGCTAATACTTCTGGATAGACTCTTACGGATACTGAGGTATTTCCTAAAGTTTTAATATTTTCTTTTAATTCTATTTTTCGTCTGTCAATTTTAATATTGTGCTGAGATTTTAATACATCTGCTATATCCTTAGATGTAATAGAGCCAAATAGTCTACCACCTTCTCCAGCTTTACTTTTTAGTTCTAAATTAATAGATTCTATTTTTTCCTTTAGTTTTAATGCTTGTTCATATTCTTCTTTTTCTTTAGCTTCAAATTGTTTCTTTTTTTCTTCCCATTTTTTTAGATTTTGTGCATTGGCTTCTACAGCTAAATTTCTTGGAAATAGGAAATTTCTAGCATAACCATCCTTTACATTTACTAATTCTCCCTCATTACCTAAACCTTTTACATTTTTTAACAAAATTACTTTCATTCTATTTCACCTTCCTTAAAATATTCATCAATAGCATTTATTAACATTATTTCAGCTTCTTCAATAGATATACCTTCTAATTGGGTTCCAGCACTGGTTAGATGCCCTCCACCGTCTAATTTTTCCAATATTAATTGTACTGATATATTGCCTAAAGACCTGCCTGATATGTGAATTTTCCCCTCTGTAGTAGTTAGTACAAAGGAGGCCTCTATGCCATTAATATTTAATAATTCATTGGCAGCTTGGGCTGCTATTAAAACAGAATCCTCCATATCTTTTTCTAGTTTCCCAATAGCAATTTGCCCAAACATTATTTTAGACTTTCTTACTACCTCTGCCCTATTTAAAAATGTATCGTAATCATCTTTAAATAATTCCCTTACACTGGTAGTATCTGCCCCTGCTCTTTTTAGTATGGAAGCTGCTTCAAAGGTTCTTACTCCAGTTTGAAAAGTAAAATTTTTAGTGTCTACAGTTATTCCAGCTAATAATGCATCTGCATCAAATTTGGTCATTTCTAATTTGTCTGACATATAGTATAGTATTTCTGTTACTAGTTCACAAGTAGATGAGGCATAAGGTTCTAAATATATTAGTACAGGATTTTCTATAAATTCCACTCCTCTTCTGTGATGGTCTATTATCACTATTTTATCTACTATTTGAAGTAATTCTGGTTCTTCAGTAAAACTAGGTTTATGATTGTCTACAACTACTAATAATGAAGATTTATCTGCTTTTTCAACAGCTTCTTCTGGACTAATTATAAAGTCTAAGTATTCTGGCTCCTCATCTATCATTCTATTGTATATATTTCTAATAGATGGATTTGGTCCATCTAATATTAAATAACCCTTTTTATTTCTATTTTTAACTGCCCTCATAACTCCAATGCCAGCACCAAAGGAGTCCATATCTGCATTTTTATGTCCCATAATAAATACTTTTTCCGATTGATCTATTAATTGGCGAAGAGCATGGGATATTACCCTAGACCTTACTTTGCTTCTCTTTTCTATGGCTTTAGTTTTTCCACCATAGAAGAATAAATCATTATTAGCCTTAACTACAACTTGATTGCCCCCTCTACCTAGAGCAATGTCTATGGCAGCTTTGGCAAATTTATAGGTTTCATTAGGATTTTTACCATTTTTACCTACTCCCATACTTAAAGTAATAGGTATGGTATTTCCCATATCTATTTCTCGAACTTTATCTAATATATCAAATCTTCTATTTATAATAGCATTTAAATCCTTATTTTCAAATATTAGTAGATATTTATCATTTTCATATTTTCTAACAAATCCATTATTCTCCGATACATAGGAGGAAATAATCTTATCTACTTCTGCAGATACTAAAGGCCTATTTACTTCTGGAGTGGTACTTTTTACTTCATCGTAATTATCTACATATGCTAAACATACTGATAGCCTTTCTTCATTGCATTTAACTTTTAAATGTTTTGCCTCTGTATTGTCCACCCAATATAACATTATAATATTGTCTTTATTGCTTATGGTTTTTTTAATCTCAACTATATTATAATATACTTCATAATATTTATCTTTGTATTTCAAATTTAGTGGTTCTTCTGTGTTCTTCTTTATAATATCCTCTATTTTAAGTTTAGGGACAAAATTTTCTATTTTTTTATTTAATAAATCTTCTTCATCTATCATATTTAAAAATTTAGTATTATACCATGAAATAGTTCCATCAGTTTCTAGCATTACCAATGGAAAGGGCATATTAAATATAGCATGTTTAATAGCAGAGTCAAATTCTTCTGATAATCCTTCTATATATTTGACCCATTCTTTTTCTTTATTTTGAATAATTTTATTATACCGATATATTAAATAAGCTAAAACTCCTGCCCAAGTTACAGCTAGTATTGGTTGATAATAAGCTATTACTCCTATTAAGCAGCACATAATAATTAAGTATAATTTAAAATCCTTCCAATTAAACAAACCCCTATTATCCATATATATCCCCCTACTATATTAAACAGGCTTTCTAATTTTTCTAAAGTCAAATATTACATCTAGTACTCCTAAAAAAGCAATATATGTCCCTAAAGGAAGCACTAAAATAAAAAATAGTATTACTATTAATCGTAAAAATAGGTTTCTTTTTTTCTCTTTAAGCTTATAATCTATGACTGCAAGACCTTGGACAAAAAATACAAAGGAAGCCAATAAAGTAATATTCATAAATATAGTTTCATAATAAGATAGTTTAAATATTTTTAGTAAAAATGTTCCTAAAAACATAATTCCTACACCTAATAATATATTATTAGGTAATTTAAATCTAGAAAATCTAGGAATATAAACTATACCATATCCTAATTTTCTAAGTATTAATACGGAAATAAGATAATTAATATAGGTCATTATTAATGAAAAAATCATTATCATTGAAGGTATTTGAAGTAAAATTTCATTAATTTTGTCTTCCATAGAATCCTTAAATCTAAATATTTCATGGGGAGATAATTCCATTTCACCTAATAATTCTAATTGAGTATTTAGTACTTGAGTAAAAAATTCATCCATTTGATTTACAATACTAATACCTGTTACATTTCCCATTATACTAAATATAATAAAAAAAGATACTATTAATACTATAGTAGATATGGTCATGATTTCTAAGGGTTTTCTTCTACTTTTAATGGCATAAATTAGAGAAATACTTAAAGGCAAAAAAGTAATTAATAAAGATATGCCAGATATGTAGTCTGTCACTAATCCAATTGCTAAAATTGATATTATCATACTTATTATACTAATATTTATTTCATATTTAACGCCAATTACTATAAAAGGAATTCCATAAAGAAAAATTAAAAACTGTAATGGTAAATAATAAATTCCCAGAAGCATTCCTATTGTAGATATGGCAACTGCCAATAGTATTTCAATTATTTTTTTGTTTTTATTGTTTTCTCTTTTCATTTTTTCACCTCTATTAAACCCTTCTAATAAATCCTAAAAGTTCACTTAAATCACCATACCATTTTTCAATTTTGTGATCTTCAATAAGATTTAATTTTATTTTGTCCTCTAAATTAGAATTTATATCTTCATAGGATAGTCCAAGTCTTCTCCCTAATATATAAGATAGAAGAATCATATTGGAAATTAAATCCTCTGTTTCCTCTTTCAAATCTTCTTCTCCCACAGCTAATAATTCGTATAATTTTGCAATGGATATTAGTATTTCAGACTTTAACCACTCTATGGTTCGAAGGTTTTTTATTATATCCATATCTTTTTTATTTTTCATATTTTCACCCTTTATCTTTGAAAAAATAGTCTTATTTAGATAATACAGAGTAAAATATTATATGTCAAACAAAAAAAGAGAGGTTTTCCTCTCTTAATCTGCACTATATGGTAATAATGCTATTTGTCTTGCACGTTTAATAGCAATGGTTAACTCTCTTTGATGTTTTGCACAATTGCCAGATATTCTTCT
>JAAZMA010000300.1 GCA_012799055.1 Tissierellia bacterium | reverse complement strand
TGTATCCATATGGGCACTAAAAAGGATAGTTTCTCCATCTGTATTTCCCTTTAATTTTCCTATTAAATTGCCAGAATTACTACCTGCTTTTTCCCCAGCATCGTCCATTATTACTTCTAGCCCTATTTTTTCCATTTCTAATTTTAAAAAATCTGCAAATTTCCTTTCTTCTTTTGTAGGGCTATCTATTTGGACATATTCTAAAAATCTCTTAAGTAATCTTTCTTCATTTACCATGATGATACCTCCTTATGATTATTACATGTCCATTATATTATAATTTCAATTGATTTGCTAATAAGAATATTTAAAAAATCTAGGGGAAAACTATTATTGGGATTATTCGTTTACACTCATAATACAGGGTGCCAAACTTAGTGTGGGTTTTTAATATAAGTGTGAAGTAGTTTTATATTTAATAAATCTAATTTATTGGGGGAAATTTTATGAATCAAATACCACAAATTGGAGTAAGTGTTCCTAAAAAAGAATCTTGGGATAAGGTTACAGGTAGGGCAAAGTATAATGGAGACAATATAACTACTAATACTTTACATGCTAAAATCCTTACAAGTACCTATGCCCACGCTATTATAAAATCTATTGATACTTCTAAAGCAGAAAAATCTAAGGGAGTTAAAGCCGTAATTACTGGAGAATTTCTTCCTGTTTTAACTGGTTCCATTATAGAAGATAGGCCTATTATTGCTAGAAATAAGGTAAGATACTTTGGTGAACCTGTAGCAGTAGTTGTGGCTAATAGTGAACAGGAGGCTTCCCATGCCGTAGAACTTATAGATGTAGAATATGAACCACTTCCTGTGGTTAATTCAGTCCAAGATGCTATGAGAGAAGATTCTATACTAATACATGAAAATTTAAGTAAATATCATCGTCCCAGTGTAGAGGCTAACCCACGACTTAATACTAATATTGCAGGCTCAACTAAAATAAGAAAAGGAGATATGAATAAGGGTTTTGGAGAGTCTTATATAATATTAGAACATTCCTATTCCCTACCTCAATCTGATCATTTAGCCATGGAAACTAGAAATGCCACAGCTGAAATATTACCTAGTGGAGAAGTAGTGATACATACTTCCTCTCAGGCTCCCTTTGCAGTTAAAGAAGAATTGAGTAAAGTATTTGGACTTTCTAAAAGTAAAATTATAGTACGTACTCCCTTAGTTGGTGGTGCCTTTGGGGGCAAAGCCACAGTACAACTGGAGTTTATAGCCTATATAGCCTCCTTTGCTGTAGGTGGACAAAAGGTTAGAATTGCCAATACTAGGGAAGAAGATATTTTCTCTTCTCCTTCTAAAATAGGTATGGAAGCTAAAGTAAAAATAGGTGCCACTAGTGATGGGATTATAAAGGCATTGGAGGCTACTTATTTGGTAGATTGTGGTGCTTATTCTGATACAGGCCCACGTATGGCTAAGGCCATTGCCAGCTCCTCCACTGGTCCCTATAATATTGAAAATGTATATTGTGATGCCTTTGCAGTTTATACAAACCATATATATGTAACATCCTATAGGGGATTTGGCCATGTGGCTGCAACTTTCCCCATAGAAAGGTCTATAGATAAATTAGCCTTATCTTTAAATATAGACCCCTTGGAACTAAGATTAAAAAATGCCATAAAAGAAGGAGATACTACTCCCACTGAAAACAAAATTACTTTAAGCAATGCTGGAAATACTGCAAACTGTATCGCTAAATTAAAGACAATTATTAATTGGGAAGAAGGTCAAGTAATACTAAATAGTAATGGTACTATTCAAGCTAAAGGTATGGCTTGCTTTTGGAAAACTTCTAATTCTGCACCAGATGCTATGTCTGGGGTAATTTTAAAATTAAATTCTAATGGTGGAATAGATGTAAATTTTGGCGCAGTGGAAATTGGCCCTGGAATGAAAACCACCATTTGCCAAATAGTAGCAGAAAAAATGAAAATGGACATAAATCAAGTGCATCCCTTTATGAGTGTAGATACTCAAGTAAGTCCAAAACATTGGAAAACCGTAGCCAGTATGACTACTTTTATGGCAGGAAATGCCGCCCTTAGGGCAGCTGAATCTATAATTAAACAAATTAAATCCATAGGCTCAATAGTCCTTAGATGTACTCCAGAGGATTTAGAAGTGGCAAATCAAAAAGTTTATTTAAGAGATGATCCTGATGTTTTTCTCTACCTTAAAGATATTGCCCATGGTTACAAATATTCCGATGGTCCATCTATAGGTGGAGAAATAGTTGGCCATGGGAACTATATTATGAAACATTTAATCCCGCTAAATCCTGAAACAGGCCGTGGAAAAACAGGACCGTCAATAACTGTTGGTGCTCAAGCTGTGGAAATAGAATATAATCCCTTTGATTATACTTATAGATTGTTAAAAGCAGCCACTGTTATAGATGCAGGTAAAGTAATTAATCCTAATGCTGCAAAGGGTCTAATAATGGGTGGTATGAGTATGGGCCTAGGTCTAGCTACTAGGGAAGAATTTGTCTATAATTCTCAGGGTGAATTGGAAAACTCCTCCCTTAGAACCTATAAATTGATACATTTTGGAGAACAACCAAAGTATTTAGTAGAATTTTTAGAAACTCCCCAAATAGACGCACCCTTTGGTGCCAGAGGCTTAGCTGAACATGGTATTATTGGAATTCCTGCTGCCTTTGCCAATGCCCTATCCTTAGCTACTGAGGCAGATTTTGATACTTTACCTATTTCCCCTGAAACCATCTGGAAGACTAAAACTGGAGGTATTTATGATTCCATTTAATTTTGATTATTATAAACCTAATACTTTAGCTGAAGCTGTAAATCTGTATGCTAAATTAGACTCCCAGGGGAAAGAACCAATATATTATGGTGGTGGAACTGAATTTATTAGTATGGCCAGGGTTCATAATGTTAAAACCAAGGCTGTAATAGATATAAAAAATATTCCAGAATGTAATGTCCATGGTTTAGTAAATGGAAAACTAACAATTGGCTCAGCAATTACCCTCACGGATATTGCAGTAAAAAACCATTTCCCCTTACTTAGTTTAACAGTTAAGAGAATTGCCGACCATACAATACAAGATAAAATTACCTTAGGTGGAAATCTAGCTGGTACTATTATATATAGAGAAGCTGTGCTACCCCTTATGGTGGCTAATGCCCATATAGTTTTGGAAGGGCTAAAGGGAAAGAGAACTGTTGCCACAATGGATGTATTTAAGGGAAAAATGAAACTTTTCAAAGGAGAATTAATAGTTCAAATTATAGTAGAGGAAAAATATTTAAATCTACCATATATTCATGTAAAAAGAACTAAAAACGAAAAAATAGATTATCCACTAATTACCTTAGTAGCCTTAGTAGACCAGACTAAAATCCACATTGCTTTTAGTGGGCTATGTGCTTTCCCTTTTAGAGATATTTCTTTAGAAAATATTTTAAACGACGGAAACCTTCTACAAAATAAGAGGATTAAAATGCTTATTGAAAATATTCCTCATGAAATACTAGAGGATTTAGGAGGCTCTTCTGAATATAGAAAATTTGTACTACACAAAATGTTATATGAAGTCTTAGAAAATTTTCAGGAGGTACTGTAATGCTAATAATTTCAGGTAATACTCCTTTAGCTTTAAATATTAATGGAGAAGAAAGGGAGGTAATTGCCAAGCCATCGGATACATTATTGTATACATTGCGTAATGAATTAGGACTAACTGGTGCAAAACCTGGCTGTGAAAATGGAGATTGTGGTGCCTGTACTATTTTAGTAGATGATTGGCCTATTAAATCTTGTTTAATGCTTACAGTGGAGGCTATAGGCAAAAAAATTACCACAATAGAAGGCCTTAAAAATGCACCTATTCAAAAGGCCTTTGTGGAAAATTGGGGTTTTCAATGTGGCTATTGCACCTCTGGGTTTTTAATGGTATGCCACTCCCTTTCTATTCACCATCCCAATGCAGATGATTATACCATTGAAGAATGGCTACAGTCTAATTTATGTAGATGTACTAGTTATCAGGAAATTGGTGAGGCAGTTAAAAGTATATTGAAACAAAAGTAAGAAAAGGGAATGGTTCCTATATTTGTTTCTTTCAATGGATGTGCAGAACTTCTATTTTGATTTTAATAATAGTGATACAAGAGGGATAGTTCCTAACCTTTGTTTCTACAGAATGACAATCAAAATAAGTTAATTTAGGGTACAAATATTTATTTATATGGAGGGATAATATGGATAATAATTTTAAAGATTTACCTAAATCCTATTGGTTAGACTCTACACCAGATACTAATTATCCAAGTTTAGAGGAGGATATAAATGTAGATATAGTTATAATTGGTGGAGGTTTGGCTGGTTTAAATATTGCCTATTTGTTGCAAAAAGAAGGTTTGAAAATTACAATTTTAGAGGCTGATAGAATATGTAAGGGCACTACAGCATATACTACTGCAAAAATCACATCTCAGCATGGACTTATATATGGCAAAATCCAGGGAAAATTTGGTGATGAAATAGCTAGTTTATATGGAAAAGCTAATGAAACTGCAATAAAAATGTATGAGGATATTATTAATAAGAATCAAATTGATTGTGATTTCATTTATGAATCTGCCTTTGTGTTTACACAAGATGATAAATATATGGAAAAAATTGAGGATGAAGTAGAAATTGCCTCTAATATTGGGATCGATGCTTTTTATGTAGATGAAATCCCTTTTCCAATGGATATTAAGGGAGCCATAGGTTTTAATAATCAGGCACAATTTCACCCGAGAAAATATATATTAGCTTTAGCTAATATTATTCAAGATAAGGTTCAAATTTATGAAAATACTAGGGCAGTAGATATTGAAGAAGATAATGAATATATAATCACCACTGAACAAGGTAAAAAGGTGAAAGCTAAAAAAGTGATAATTGCCTCCCACTATCCTTTTTATAATAAAAAGGGTATGTATTTTGCTAAAATCTTCCCTAAAAAGTCCTATATTGTTGGGATTGAAGCAGAAGAAAAATATCCTGGAGGAATGTATATAAATGCAGAAAAACCAACTCGTTCCCTTAGACATCAAAATACTCCTAATGGGGAACTTATTTTAGTAGTGGGAGGATATCCAGATGTAGGTAAAAAAGAAGATACAAATAAAAACTATGATGCCTTAATAGAATTTGCCAATAATATTTTTACTGTAAAAGATATACCCTATAGATGGTCTACTCAAGACTATATTACCCTAGACGAAATACCCTATATTGGGTATTTTACTTCCGATACACCAAATATGTATATTGCTACAGGATTTCAAAAATGGGGGATGACTAATAGTATGGTTTCTGCCATGCTTATTAAAGACTTAATAATTGATGGAAAAAGTCCTTGGCAGGAAGTATATAATCCTTCTCGAAAAAATATTATAGCCTCAGCTAAAAATTTTATAGTGGAAAACTTAAATGTTGCAAATCAATTATTAGATGGGAAATTGTCTCCACTACCTGAAGATATTAGCCTTAAACCTGGAGAAGCAAAGATTATAAAAATTCATAAGGAAAGAATTGGAGCCTATAGAGATGAAGAAGGGGTGCTTCACTTTGTTAACACCACCTGTACCCACATGGGCTGTGAATTAAATTGGAATTCTGCTGAAAGAACTTGGGATTGCCCTTGTCATGGTTCTATATTTGATATAGATGGAAAAATAATTCAAGGCCCAGCAGTAGAACCACTAAAGGCTGGGAATAATGTTAATACTATAAAAAAGTTGTTAAAGGAGGATTTTTAAAATAAGTTAGTATGTTAGTGCCAGGCACCAATATTTA
>JAAZMA010000158.1 GCA_012799055.1 Tissierellia bacterium | reverse complement strand
CATTGCTTACAGCAATCAACTTTAATTACTCTAAGCAATACACAAAATATATTTATTTAAAGTTCCTGAAACCCTTGGTTTCATAACATTAACTGCACCCATCACTATTATGACACGTTCCCCTGTCGCATGATATAATAATGCTATACTCTCTCCAGCTTTTCTCATTTCTTCAAGATTATTTATTGCTTGCTGCTGATGTCCTTTTAGTTCAATTACTTTTCCTTTCTGTTTAGGTAAATAATCATCTATATACTTAAACATAGGCATTTCGCCTAAAAAAGTTGCCATTTCATCCTTAACTTTTTCAGGTTGGTTTTTTAATTGATTATGAACCCATCTATAAACTTTCCAATTTTCATATATTAAACTATTTTGTTTCAATAAATCGTCATAATATTTATTCCTAGATACAATATTAGGGTTATGGTATGTCTCCCCATCAATTTCTATGGCAATTTTCATGTCTTCATTTTCTAGTGCAAAATCAATATATCTCCTATTTCCATATATATCGACAAAAGGATATTGAATATATAAATATTGAGATTTTTCGGGTCCAAAAACATCACAAAAAAGTTCTACAAATAAATCCTCTGCATAACTATAAGTTTGTCCAGTTGATTTTGTCGATTTAGACATGATACCACCTCTAGTCCTCAATAACCTCAATTAATAAAATTTTTTCCTTAAAAGCCCCTCGTTTTCTAGCTTTTTCATTTCTAATTTTCTCAAATTCTTCAATTGAAACTCCATAATAATCTAGGATTCCATATATAACTTCCACCATATCTACTAATTCTTCTATATTATTTGTTTCAATGTATTCCTCTAATTCTTCATCTAATTTTAAATTTAATGCCTTAATATATTCCTCATCATCTAGTTTTGCTATTTTAACCTTCTTACCATCCCTTTCAATAATATTTGGAATATTATCCCTAACTAATTTATTATATTTAGTAACAGTCATTTATTGCCTCCTATATATTTAGTTTTGTCTAATACATATTTAGTTCTACAAAAATTCATAAAATCCTTCTTTTTAAACAAAATAACTCCAATTTCATATTTATATATGTAAAATATGAACTGGAGTATAAGTTTGGCAAAACTCGAAGTAGTTAGTACCTTTCCCTACTCATTATAATAACAATTAACTATCTCATCGTAAGCATTGTATATTTAATATAGATAAAGGATGATAGATATAAAATAACTATCATCCTTATTCACTAAACATTTCACCAATTAGCCTGGCAATCAATGTCTTAGCTAAAATTACTGGTATATTAGTTCTTTCAAATATTTTTAATTTCATATCTTGAGTATATCCCATACAATCTAGAACTATTAAGTCCACATTTTCATGTTTACCCAATGCACTAATAACTCTATCTAATTCTTCCATATCTCCATAGGGTGATCCATGAAGTACAAATATATCCCCTCCTGTTTCATTCCATTTTTTTTGATAAAATTCTATTTGGTCTTTTTCTGGAGTGATTATAGCTATTTTACCTTCTCCTGATAAATATGGAATAACTCCGTGCAATATCTTTTGTGGGTATAAAATAGGTTTATGAGAAATAAACATATCAGGAAATACTCCTGTACACATAAGTAAAATTAAATCTACTTCTTGCTCTTCTAATTTATATATGCACTCTTGAATTCGTGAAGTAATAAGGTTTTCTGCAATATTAACAGTTTTTCCATTTCTAAGTTTTGTAATCAAAATATTATTATCTTCTTCATGTTCTAAAACTAAAATTTCCTCGTAGGTTAATCCGTCTAAAGCTCCTAATTGAATTATTTCAACATTATTACCTATGTAGGGTCTCATTTCTGTAAGGATATCATCTCTTGGTGATTGCCCAATTGTTATTACCCCTAATTTTTTCTTCAAATTCTTCTCCTCCTACTATATGGCACTTTTACAAATTACCTAATTAACATACAGGTTTCACTTATTAAAAATACTTAACAAGCTCTTTATTAATAACTTTTTCAGCTTCAGAGAGTAAGTCCATATCAAACATACTTTTCCCAAGGATTAAATTCTCTTTTTCTACCTTTACCAATGCTACTTTTCTACCAATCTCTAATTCAGCACTATTTATTGGCAATCCACTTTGAGCATCTAAAATAGCAATTAAATCTGGAAATGTTGCTTGTCTAACTCCTTTCCTATTATCAACTGTCATATATTCATTCCAGAATACCACTTCATTTTTCTCACTAATACTTTCAATACTCAGTGAACCTACATCTAAACCATCTTTAGTTTCCAATTGAAATTGTGTAACTTCCCCTTGGCAAATAAGCTCCAAATCCATTACCTTTTTTAAGCCTTGTATAATTTTGTCTAAATTCCCCATATTTGAAATGAAAACTTCCCCAATTTCTATAGCATGTTCTACACTATTAATGGCTGCATTATTATTAATATATTCAATATTAACAGGGTTTCTTAATACAGTTACAAATCCACCAGCTTCTATAGATGCTGTTTTTATGATTTCAGATGTAGCTTTTATGGTTCCTTTTGCTACAATTGAAATATCCTTTTTTCCCTTACCTCCAGCTGCTGTTTGTAGGGTTATATAATCTTCATTAGAGCTTAGACCCATACTTCCCATGGCACCAGTAGGATGTGCCCTTCCATTACATGCTGCATTAATAAATGGAATTTTCATCATGGCAGATAATATCCACCCATTTGTTATAGCTTGAGCTCCCATTTCATTTGTCATAATTCCAGCTATTTCTCCATCATATGTTTTCCTATATAGGTCATATACCTTCGTATAGTGTTTTTCTCCAACATACTTTTCTTTGGAAGCTGGAGAACCCACTAAGGATGCTGTTAATACTATATCATTTTTATCTAAATCTCTAATATTAGTAAGTTTAACACCACCGTACTTTAAGGTTTCTTCTAATACCTCTAATCCCCCAGATAAGCTTCCTCCACCACCTCCACCTAAAAAAAGTCCACCATAAATTGCCTTCATTCCTATTTCTCTGTCAATTATCATTTTTTACACTCCTATAATTTTAATAACTCCAGTAAAGTTTCTGTTTGTAAAAGGACACCTACTCTAATTGATTCTTCATCTGCCATAAATTTCCCACTATGTAGTGGTGCCGTCCATCCTTTTTCCTTATTTCCACTCCCTAAGTTATAATAGGCTCCTTTTGCCTCCTGTAGGAAATATGAAAAATCGTCTGCTCCCATACTTGGGAATTCCCTGTAATAAATCTTATCTTTTCCTAATATTTCTTCTGCCTTGTCCTTTAATACATCAATTACTTCATCATCGTTAATAACAGCAGGATATCCGTCTTCATCAAATTCAACAATAGCATTTGCTCCATGGGCTTTAGCTGTGTTTTCAGCTATTTCTTTAACTCTCTTTTTTGCATAGTTTCTTGTTTCTTCATCTAATGTTCTTAAAGTTCCTGACATAGTTACTTCACCAGATATTATATTATCTTTTGTTCCTCCATTTATCCTTCCTAATGTAAGTACT
>JAAZMA010000080.1 GCA_012799055.1 Tissierellia bacterium | reverse complement strand
GTTAATACTTTAAAAATTAGTAGAGACCAACTATTGGATATATTTTCATCCTATGGTTATATTGTTTACAAAACAAAATATGCAAAGGATGGATTAATAATTGATAACCCAAGGAGAATTACTTCTTTGGAGGAATATAGAAATGGATATTTTATTATACAAGACGAAAGTAGTATGCTAGTATCCCAAACAATAGATCCAAAGGAAGGGTCTTTAGTATTGGATTTGTGCTCTGCACCTGGAGGCAAGTCTACCCATATGGCACAAATTATGAACAATAGTGGAAAAATAATTTCTAGAGACATATATAGCCACAAATTACATTTAGTACAAGAGAATGCCCATAGATTAGGTATAGATATAATAGAAACTGAGATTTTTGATGCTACTAAATTTGATGAAAAATTTAGAGAAAAAGCAGATTACTGTATTATAGATGCCCCTTGTTCAGGACTAGGAATAATCAGAAGGAGACCGGAAATTAAATGGAATAGAAAAGAAGAGGATATTCAAGAACTTACAAAAATTCAGTGGGAAATAATAAATAATGCTAAGTCTTATTTGAAACCAGGGGGGGTAATGGTATATAGTACATGTACCATATCAAAGGAGGAGAATGAAGATATGGTAAATAAATTTTTATTAGAAAATTCTCAATTTAAATTAATAGGTTTTGAGGACAAATTTAATTATAAGAAAAATATAGAAAAATCAAAAGATGGCTATGTACAATTATTTCCTCATATACATAATACTGATGGTTTTTTTATTGCCAAATTTAAGAAGATTAATAGCTAATTTATTAAAAATTGTGGTATAATATAAAATTAAGAATGTCTATGGGGTGATTGTTTGCAAAAAATCCAATTAAATAGTCTTACATTTCAGGAGATGGAGAGTTTTTTTATAAGTATTGGAGAAGAAAAATTTAGAGCTGAGCAGTTATTTAATTTTATTCACAAAAATCGTGGTGCTAAAATTCAAAATATTACTGTATTCTCCAAAGTACTAAGGGACAAGCTAGAAAATATGGCTGCAATTAATGAGACTAAAATTTATAAAAGATTTGATTCTAAACTTGACAATACAAAAAAGTACTTATTTTTATTAGAAGATAATAATATTATTGAAGGGGTTATTATGGAATATACCCATGGTTTAACAGTTTGTATTTCCACTCAAGTTGGGTGTAGGATGGGGTGTTCTTTTTGCGCTTCTACAAAAGAGGGATTAGTTAGAAACTTGAATCCAGCTGAAATGGCAAATCAAATCTATAATATAGAGGAAGATTTAAACTGTAAAATAAATAATATTGTTCTAATGGGCAGTGGTGAACCACTAGACAATTATGATAATGTTATAAAATTTTTAAAGATAATTCATCATGAAAAAGGCAAAAATATTAGTTATAGAAATATAACATTATCTACTTGTGGAATAGTACCTAAAATTTATGCATTAGCAGATGAAGGAATTCCTATAAATTTATCTATTTCTCTCCATTCACCTTTTAATCATATTAGGGAAAGGATCATGCCAATAGGCAAAAAATATTTAGTTGAAGAAATAATAAAAGCCTGTAAATATTATTATAATAAAACCAATAGAAGAATTACCATGGAGTACACAGTAATTAAAGGGATAAATGATAGAGAAAAAGATTTAGAAGAGTTAATTAAAATATTAAAAGATTTAAACTGTTATATTAATTTAATACCATTAAATCCAATTAAGGAGTATGACAAAGAAAGGCCATCTATATCTAATATTGAGAAATTTCAACAGGAATTAAAAAAATCTGGTATAAATGCTACTATTCGAAGAGAGATGGGTAGTGATGTAAATGCTTCATGTGGCCAATTAAGACGACGATATACTAATGGTAAAGACAGTAAAACTATTCAGTGAGGTGATTATATTGGATATTGGCGTTAAAACAGATACAGGTAGAATAAGAGATAACAATCAAGATGCATACTATCTTCCTTCAGATAAAAACGTCCCTTTGTTCATTATTGCAGACGGTATGGGAGGTCATAAAGCAGGTGAAATTGCCAGTAGTTTAGCTATTGATTTAATAAGCGAAAATTTTAATAAATTCCTAGATATGGAAAATGTCAATGAAGAAAATATAAAAGAGAATATTTTAAAATCTATTAATAAAGCCAATGAAAAAATATATAAAAAAGCTATGAAGGAAGAAGATTGCTCAGGCATGGGTACTACAGTTACATTAGCTTATATATCAAATAAAAACCTGTATATTGGCCATGTGGGAGATAGTAGGGCATATGCCTTTAAAGATGGGAATTTATTGCAAATTACCGAAGATCATTCCTTAGTAGAAGAATTAATAAAAAATGGTAGTATTAGTAAAGAAGAAGCCAAATATCATCCACAAAGAAATATTATCACTAGAGCTGTAGGCACAAGTAAAAATATAGAGGTAGATATTATGGCATTATCGAAAAAAACTGTTGAAATACTTTTATTATGCACTGATGGTTTAACCAGTATGTTAGATGATGATGAAATTAAAAACACTTTAATAAATAGTGAAAATATGCAATTAGCTTGTGAGGATCTAGTTAAACTTTCCAATGACAAAGGTGGCTACGATAATATTACTGTATTGGCAATAAAATTGTAAAAAAGCGAGGTGATAATATGATAGGAACAGTCTTAGGTGGTAGATATGAAATAATTGAAAAGATTGGTGCAGGAGGTATGGCCTATGTATATAAGGCTAGATGTAAACTTTTAAATAGAAATGTGGCAATTAAAATTTTAAGGGACGAATTTGTAAATGATGAAGAGTTTATAAAAAAATTTAGACGGGAATCCCAAGCTGCAGCTAGTTTGTCTCATCCAAATATTGTTAATGTTTATGATGTTGGTATGGAAGAGATTGACGGGAATAGTATCTATTATATAGTTATGGAATATATAAAAGGGAAAACCTTAAAAGAAATAATTAGAGAAAAGGGCAAATTAACTTTAGAAGAAACTTTAGATTATTCCATACAAATTGGAGAAGCATTAGAACATGCTCATAAAAATCATATAGTCCATAGGGATATTAAGCCTCACAATATTATGATAACTGAAGATGGAAGAGTAAAGGTTACAGACTTTGGCATTGCAAGGGCTGCTACTGCATCTACTGTTACCAATACATCTAATGTAATAGGTTCTGTTCATTATTTTTCACCAGAACAGGCTAGAGGCGGATATACAGATGAAAAGTCTGATATTTATTCCCTTGGAATAGTAATATATGAAATGATAACGGGAAAGGTACCCTATGAAGGAGATAGTCCAATATCTGTGGCATTAAAACACATTCAAGAGGAAATAATACCACCTAGAGAAATTGACAATACAATACCTATAGGTTTAGAAAATATTATACTTAAATGTGTGCAAAAAAGTCAAATAGATAGGTATAATAGTGCAGCTGAACTTTTAAGGGATTTGAGAAGGGTTAAATATTCAGGAAATACTAAGGATATGGAAGATACTGCATTAATTCAGAATACCCAAATTATGCCTGCAATAAACAATGGAAGTGAAGACAATATGAAAAAACCTAAGGCAAAGAAAAAAAACGGAGGCTTAAAACCTATATTATTAGCTATATTATTGGCCTTTGTAGTTGTAAGTTCTGCAGTACTGGGATTTTATCAATTGAAAAAATATTTTATTACTCCAGAAGTAGAAGTTCCAAATTTAGTTGGTATGAATGTAGATAAAGCTGAGGAAGAATTAGAAATTCTGGAATTAAAATTAAGAATTAGCAAAGAAGTACCTAGTAGTGAATTTAAAAAAGGAGATATAATTGAACAAAAAATTAAAGCTGGAGAAAAAGTAAAACCAGGATATACTATTGATGTAGTTGTAAGTTCTGGTGGAAATTATGTAAAGGTTCCTAATTTAATAGGTAAAAGTATTACGGAGATTGATTCTATACTAGAGGAATATAATTTAGTAGAAGGTAAAGTTACACCACAACCTAGTGATACCATAGAAGCTAATATAATTATGAATCAGTATCCAAACCCTTATACAGAGGTAGAAGAAGGCACTAAAATAGATTTAATAGTAAGTCAAGGGCCTGAGACCAAAACTGTTTTAATGCCAAAAATTATTGGTAGAACTGAGCAAGAGGCGGAAAATGCTTTAAATGCCTTTGGATTACAATTAGGAAAGAGAGATGAAAGTCCCAGTGATGAATTTGATAAGGGCAAAATAATGTGGCAAAGTGTAGAACCAGGAGTGGCCGTAGAGACAGGTACTAAAATTGATATAAAAATAAGTACTGGACCAGAACCTGAGCCAGAACCAGAACCTGTTGAAGAAAAAGAAGTTCCTTTTAATGTAAATTTAACTTTACCTGATGATGGTTCTGAAATTGAAATTATAGTGGAACGACTTCAGGACGGAGTAGCTGAAACTGTATATAAAAAGAACCATGAAGCTGATGGGAAAACTATTAAAATACCTTTAAAGGGTAAATTAGATGCTGAATTTAATTTCTATTATAATGGAGAATTTAATAGTACTGTATATCATCCAGATAGATAGGGGGTTTTTATGCTAGAGGGAATTATTGTGAAAGGAATTGGAGGCTTTTATTATGTAAAAACGGAAAATGGGATTTTTGAATGCAGGGCAAGAGGTTTATTTAGGGAAGAAAATCTAGTGCCTTTAGTGGGTGATAGAGTAAAAATTAGAATTAGCCCTGAAGACAATACTGGATATATAAAAGAAATAAAGCCAAGGGAGTCCCAATTGTTAAGACCTCCTGTTGCAAATATTACACAGACAATTATTATTATGAGTATAAAGGAGCCTAATATTAATCTATGGTTATTAGATAGATTTTTAGTAATGGCAGAATTTGAAGGTTTAAACATTCATGTGTGTATCAATAAAGTAGATTTAGAAAGAGGGGACAAAGTTAAAGAAATTAACAATATATATAGTAAGGCAGGCTACAGTATTATTAACACAAGTATTATTGACAATAAGGGAATAGATGAATTAAGAGAAAAATTAAAAAATAATATTACAGTATTTGCAGGGCCTTCAGGAGTGGGCAAATCATCATTATTAAATAAAATCCACCCTGGATTAAATTTGAAAACTGGAGATATTAGTAGAAAAACCACTAGGGGAAAACACACAACTCGACATGTGGAATTAATAGAAATAGATTCAAATTCCTATGTATTAGATAGCCCTGGATTTAGTTCACTAGATTTAAGTTTTATTGAAAGGGAAGAAGATCTAGGATTTTACTTCAAAGAAATTAAAGAATATAGTGGAGATTGTAAATTTATTTCCTGTGTACACTATAAAGAACCAGATTGTGAAGTTAAAAGACAATTGGAAAAAGGAAATATATCAAATAGTAGATATGAAAACTATTTAAATTTTCTAGATGAAATTAAAAGTATAAGGAGGTATTAATATGGCACAAATTTCGCCTTCAATTTTGTCAGCTGATTTTAGTAAATTAAAAGAAGAAATACTATTTTTAGAAGAGGGAGGGGCTGATTATATCCATTTAGATGTAATGGATGGTGTATTTGTCCCCAATATTAGCTTTGGCCCCCCTGTAATTAAAAGTTTAAGGAATATTACAAATATTCCCTTTGATGTTCATTTAATGGTAGACAAACCTGAAAGATATATTAAGGATTTCTATGAAGCTGGTGCAGATATTATTACAATTCATCAGGAGGCTACTACACATCTACATAGAACCATAGAAGAAATTAAAGCTTTTGGACTAAAGGCAGGAGTATCTTTGAATCCTGCTACTCCTTTAGAAAGTTTAGAATATATATTAGAATATATTGATATGGTTTTAATAATGACTGTAAATCCTGGTTTTGGTGGTCAAAAGTATATTAAATCCATGAATAGAAAAATATCAAATTTAAGAAAGATTATAGATAATAGAAATTTAGATATATTAATAGAAGTAGATGGTGGGATAAAATTAGATAATGCTAAGGATGTAATAGATTTAGGAGCAGATATATTAGTAGTTGGTTCAGGAATATTTGAAGCAGATAATGTAATTGAAAGGACTAAAATGTTTAAAAATCTGTAATTGCATATTTTAAATTATATGATATAATGAATACGTCAATTAAATAATATTTCAGCACTAGGGGAGCCATTTGGCTGAGAGGGGGTAATTCCCGACCCTTTAACCTGAACTAGGTAATGCTAGCGTAGGAAAGTGAAAATAATGGTTTTTATGCCTATTACCTAAGCAGGTAATAGGCATTATTTTTTAGGAGGGAAAAAAATGAAAAAATGGAGTACCAAAATGTTGACTGAGGCAGGAATTATGGTTGCCTTAGCAGTTTTATTAAGTAGAATAAAAATTTATGAATCCCCTATGGGCGGTTCAGTAACTGCAGGTAGTATGATACCTATTATATTATTTGCTATAAGATGGGGAGTGGGCCCTGGCATGATTACAGGTGCCATATTTGGAGTTATTAAGATAATTTTAGGTGGTTATGTATATACACCAGTACAAGCTATATTAGAATATCCTGTTGCTTTTGGATTATTAGGTTTAGCAGGAATTATTTCTATAAGTGAAAAAGAATTTGAATCTAAAGATTACTTTAGAATAATACTTGGAGTATTTTTAGCTATTGGTGGAAGATTCCTATGTCATTTTATTGCAGGAATTGTGTTTTTTGGACAATTTACGCCAGAAGGAATGAGTGTCTGGAAATATTCCCTAGGATATCAATTACAATATTTATTGCCAGAGTTTTTTATAACTGCAATAATCTTGTCATTAATTTGGAAACCAATAAGTAAAATAGAAAAATAAATAAGAAGGTTGATT
>JAAZMA010000301.1 GCA_012799055.1 Tissierellia bacterium | reverse complement strand
GATTTCATTAATTCTTTACCTACTTTAAAGTAAACAGTCCTTAAATTGTCAGCTTGAAGTTTGTTTTTTTCTCCTAGGCCAACTAATAATACTTTGTCCCCAGTATAGGAAATCTGAGAGTGAATTTCCCCTAAATTTCCTTTAAATAATTCATTCTCTTTTAAATAAGCATACAGCTTTTTAGCATCTTCTACTTGTTCTGCATCTTTAAAGATTTGAACAACTTTAACTTCTCCGCCTTTACCTAGACTAAATTTCATAAAAGCACTCCTTTCTGATTTTAGTATATTTCGATACTCAAAATAATAATTATGAATAATATTTTATCAGAATATTTGTATAATCTCAAATATATTTAGGAAAAACAACATTAAGGAGTTTATTAAATTTATTCTTTAGGAGGAGTTTTCTTTTTCATAAATTTCCTTACAATATAATATATTATTCCAATAATTACTCCAAAGGGAAGTATATATATTATAAAAAGAATTAGTTTTTCCATTGCAATTTTAAACATATAAAGGGAATCATAAAAGGCATTTTTAATTTTTGTTCCAAATTTTGTGTCTATTGTATCTTCACTAGATAATCTACCCACCTCTCTAATATGGATTTCAAAGGTACTAAAATCTACCTTATCATCTATATTCATAAGATTGGTTTTTAACTGTTCTTTTTCGTATATGATTTCACTAAGTTCACTTTCCAGTTTAATTATATCTTCAATTTTTTCAGCTTTAGCAAGAAGAGCTAAAATTCTTTCTTCTTTAGTCTCTATAACTTTAAGTCTAGACTCAGTATCTCTATATTGTCTTGTTACATCTTCTTTATTAGTACTTTCACTTATTACATTTCCCACACCATTAAGACCTGATTTAAAATCCAACACTTTATCCTTTGGAACCCTAATTACATAATAGGCGTTTTTATATCTTTTATTATCCCTAGACCTAGTATAATCAATATTGGAGTTTTCCACATAGGCTCCGTATTTTTTTATATTTTCGTATAAAAAATCACTGGATTTATCAAATTCAGTAGTTTCCAGATTCAAATATATAGTAGTGATTACTTTCTCTGGTTCCAATGGGCTATTTTCTTCTTCCTCATATTTTACATCTTCACTAGTAGTAAATTCAGTTGAATCTTCAACTGCAATATCATTAGGTGTAGATTTGTTAGAGCCACAGCCTACAGTTAAACTAAGAATTAATATTAAAAGCATAAATAATAGAGAATACCTTCTGAATTTTTTCATAAATTTCCCTCCTTAAAACCATTATATAGGATAAATGATATAATCAATTTACAAACTAGTTACATTATTAGGAAACTATTATGAAATTAAAACATAATTTAAAAGCCTACCTATGGTATAGAAAATCAAATAAGAATTTAGATTTAGATATAAAAGAATTTAAAGATATTTAAAATAAAAAGATTAGAAAAAGTAGATAATTTATAGGCTCCTTGAAAATTTATTTAGGCAAATTATACATTATGGCATAAAGGGTGAAAATATATTATTATAGTTATATAGATTAAATATTAGATAAGAGGAGGATTAAATAACTATGGATCAACAGGATTTTATATCTATTAAGATAAATAAACAAAAACGTATAGCTTTAGTTGCCCATGATAATAGAAAGAAAGACTTAATACAATGGGTTGAAATAAATAAGGACAAACTAAAGATGCATTTTCTTTGTGGTACAGGAACCACCGCAAAATTAATATCAGAAACTGTTAAATTACCAGTTAAAGCTTTTAAATCTGGCCCACTAGGCGGAGACCAACAAATAGGAGCTAGAATAGCAGAGGAAGAAATAGACTTTTTGATATTTTTCTGGGACCCATTAGAAGCCCAGCCCCATGATCCAGATGTAAAGGCACTACTTAGAATTGCAGTACTATATGATATTCCAGTAGCAAACAATTGGTCTACGGCAGATTTTTTACTTACTTCACCCCTAATGGAAGAGGAATATGAAAGAAAAGTAATAGATTTTTCTAAAAGAATTCATAGAGAAATTAAATAAGAGGAGAAAACTCTCCTCTTAAACTGTTTGTGAATAAAATTCTACTACTAATTGATCTTCAATTTCAATAGGCACTTCTTCTCTTTCAGGAAATCTAATAAACTTACCTGAAAAATTATTCTCATCTTTTTCTAAATAAGGATATTGATTAGGAAAACTAGATAGGAAATTTTCCTTGAAAAGTTTCACATTTCTAGATTTCTCTTTGAGAGATATTTCATCTCCAGGACTTACCCTGTAGGAAGGTATATCAATTTTTTGGCCATTTATTTTAATATGTCCATGGACCACCATTTGTCTTGCCTGCCTTATAGAAGAAGCAAAGCCTAATCTATATACTAAATTATCTAGTCTAGATTCTAATATTTTAATTAAAGCATATCCAGTTTGATCCTTAGATTTTTTAGCTTCCTTTACATAGCCTATAAATTGTTTTTCTAATACTCCATAATAGGCACGTAATCTTTGTTTTTCAAGTAATTGTTTACCATAATTTGAAAGTCTTTTATCATCTCTGGAGCTACCTGGTTTAGCTCTATTCATAGCCTTTGGATGACCACATACATTTAATCCTAATCTTCGACATTCCTTAAATCTAGGATTCATTTTCTTTGCCAAAATTATCATCTCCATTTATTATTTTGCCGCGATAATTTTAAGCCAAAATTATTATAACATAACAATAATCATTTGTAAATGATAATTATTATCAAACATTTGGTAGGGTGCCTGATATTTGATTGGAAAAAATCTTAATTTTTCATAAATAATTGTTTCCAACTACCTATATATGGGAATATATTTATATATAGACAAATTTAAATTTTCAAAACAATTTGGAGGTGGTTAGTTTTGGACAATCTTATGAAAAAGTACTTTATGCCTCAAAAGATGATGAGAACTGTAATTATTTCATTAATTCCCATAGTTCTAGCATCTATTTATTTTTTTGGCTGGAGGTCTTTAGTTTTACTTTTATGGACAACCCTATTTGGAGTAGGCACAGAGTATATATTTGAAAAGAAATATGGTAAAAAAATGTCGGAGGCAATTTTTGTCACCTGTATATTATATACTCTTACATTGCCAGCGAGCACCCCATTATGGATAGCAGCAGTGGGAATAGTTTTTGGAGTAGTATTTGGAAAAGAAGTATTTGGAGGATTTGGTAGAAATATCTTTAATCCAGCTTTAGTGGCTCGTGCCTTTGTATATGTATCTTTTCCAGAACCATTAACTATTCATTGGTCAGAAGTAGCAAGTGGATTTCCTGGAGGTTTTGGAACTTATTTGACAAAAAGTATAGATACCATATCTCAAGCAACTCCCATGTTAATCTTTAGAGAGACAGGGGAAATGGTAGCTTCATCTAAATTACTTTTAGGAAATGTAGCAGGTTCCCTGGGAGAAACTAGTGCCATATTAATAATACTTGCAGCTATATATTTAATATACAAAAAAGTAGCAGCTTGGCAGACTATGGTAGGTGTTTTAATTGGTTTTACAGGCCTTAGTAGTATTTTATACTTATTTGGGAATCCCCAAATTCCAAATCCCATATTTGGTATTCTTTCAGGAGGCTTCTTGTTTGGAACAGTATTTATGGCTACAGACCCAATTTCCTCACCAAAGACTGTAGAGGGGAAATGGATATATGGAATATTAATAGGGATTATTACAGTAATTATTAGAGGTTATGCTTTATTTGCAGGAGGTATGATGTTTGCAATTTTAATAGGTAATACTTTTGCACCTATAATTGACGAAGGAGTAAGATATTCTAAAAAACGGAAAAGGGAAAAGAAGGAAGGTGTAACAGCATGAAAAAATCCTTTAGTTTTCCAATAATATTTATGATAATTATTACTGCATTTTTTACTTTTATTTTAGCATTTTTAAATTACAAAACTACAGATGTAATAGCCTATAATCAAGAGACAGATTTAAGAAAAACCATATTATATGTTTTTAATATTGAAACCCCTTCTGATGATCCAAAGGCAATAGAAGAAACTTTTAACCAATATATTGAAGAAGAAAAAATAGGGGAGAAAACTATTTATGTAGTAAAGGAAGGAGAAAATATTATAGCTTATGCCTTTCCCATTGGAGGCACAGGGCTTTGGGGGACTGTAGAAGGTTATGCTGCAATTTCTGCAGATAATAGTGAATTACTAGGAATAGATTTTGTGTCCCATAGTGAAACTCCAGGTCTAGGAGGTAGGATTTCAGAAGAGCCATTTAAGGAACAGTTTAGAAATCTAGATTTAACCAATGCTAAAGGTGGAGAATATATTGTCTATAGACCAGCACCAGATGGAAATGTAGATTCCATAGCAGGAGCCACCCTTACATCTAAATCTGTAAGTAATTTTTTAAATAAAAATATAGAAGACTTTATAAATTTACGAAAGGGGGAAAATTAAATGGCAGATCCGAAAAAAATAATTAAAGATGGCCTTTGGGATGACAATCCCATATTTAGACAAGTAATTGGAATATGTTCAGCTTTAGCTGTAACAAATTTAATGGCAAATTCTTTAATAATGGGATTAGGTCTTATGTTTGTTACTGCCTTTTCTGAACTAACAGTTTCATTAATAAGAAAAATTACCCCTAAACATATTAGAATGATGGTTCAGGTATTAATTATTTCAGCATATGTTATTATATTAGACATATTTCTAAAGGCATATTATCCAGAAATGAGTAAGGCACTAGGACCTTATGTAGGATTAATAATTACAAACTGTATAATCATGGGAAGATGTGAAGCCTTTGCGCAAAACAATCCACCCCTAAGCTCTTTTCTAGATGGACTAGCCTCAGGTGCTGGATACACATTTGT
>JAAZMA010000103.1 GCA_012799055.1 Tissierellia bacterium | reverse complement strand
GCCATAATGAAAATATCATTCATATGGTCTAGCCCATCCATTAAAGCATCTGTAACTTCTCCTGTAGTTCTATTCCAAATTTCAATTACTTTTTCATATCTTTCTTCATCTGAAATAAGTCCTCTTCTATAAGATTTTTCAAATTTATCTACTTCTTCCTCTGCCCGCCCTAGTAATTCAGCTTTTTCTTCTGGAACTATAATATCTCCCATACTAATGGTAATGGCACCTTTAGTAGAATAATGAAATCCTAATTCTTTAATATGGTCTAGAACTGTTGCTGTTACAATATTCCCATGTTTTCTATAACATTTTTCTATTATAATTCCTAAAGTCTTTTTGTCTACTAATTGATCTACTTCTAAGGAATATTTGTCTTCTTCTCTATTTACAAATCCTAAGTCTTGAGGTATATGTTCATTAAATATAAATCTTCCTACTGTACTTTCTATTAATTGACCTCTATCTTCTTCATATAGTTTTTTCCTAATCTTTACTTTTGCATGTATTCCTACATCGCCATTGTAATAGGCTTGAAGCAATTCTTCATAGTCTTTAAATATTTTACCTTCACCTTTTTCACCTGGATTTTCTAAAGTTAAATAATAACTACCTAATACCATGTCCTGTGTAGGCGTGGTAATTGGTTTTCCGTCTTTAGGTGCTAAAATATTGTTTACTGACAACATAAGTAGTCTTGCTTCTGCCTGAGCTTCCATGGATAAAGGCACATGGACTGCCATTTGGTCTCCATCAAAATCTGCATTATATGCAGTACAAACAAGAGGATGTAGTTTAATAGCTTTACCTTCAACTAATACAGGTTCAAAAGCCTGAATTCCCAATCTATGAAGAGTAGGTGCCCTATTTAATAGTACAGGATGGTCTTTAATAACTTCATCTAATACATCCCATACTACAGGTTTCATTCTTTCCACCATTCGTTTTGCAGATTTTATATTGTGGGCATGACCTTCTTGAACTAATTTTTTCATAACAAAAGGTTTAAATAGTTCTAAGGCCATTTTCTTTGGTAATCCACATTGGTGGAATTTTAATTCTGGACCTACTACTATTACTGAACGACCAGAATAATCTACCCTTTTACCTAATAAGTTTTGTCTAAATCTTCCTTGTTTACCCTTTAACATATCAGATAAAGATTTTAATGGTCTATTTCCAGGTCCAGTCACTGGTCTTCCTCTTCTACCATTATCTATTAATGCATCTACTGCTTCTTGTAGCATTCGTTTTTCATTTCTTACTATTATGTCTGGAGCTCCCAAATCTAAAAGTCTCTTTAATCTATTGTTTCTATTAATAACTCTTCTATATAAATCGTTTAAATCTGAAGTTGCAAATCTACCACCATCTAATTGAACCATAGGCCTTAAATCTGGTGGTATAACTGGAATTACATCTAAAATCATCCACTCTGGCCTATTGCCCGAAGTCCTAAAAGCCTCTACAACTTCAAGTCTTCTAATTATTCTCGTTTTCTTTTGTCCAGTGGCATCCCTTAGTTGTAGTTTTAAATCTTTGGTTTCCTGATCTAAATCTATTTTAGCAAGAAGTTCCTTTATAGCTTCTGCACCCATCATAGCTCTAAATTCATTGCCATATTTTTCTAGAGCTTCTCTATATTCAGGTTCTGATAGTAATTGTTTTTCATATAATGGAGTATCTCCACCATCTATTACAATATAGGATGCAAAATAAAGTACCTTTTCTAAAGATCTAGGAGACATATCTAATATTAAACCCATTCTACTAGGTATTCCTTTAAAATACCAAATATGGGATACTGGGGCAGCTAGTTCTATATGCCCCATTCTTTCACGTCTAACTTTAGATTTTGTCACTTCTACTCCACATCTATCACAAACTACACCTTTATACCTAACTCTTTTATATTTGCCACAATGGCATTCCCAGTCCTTTGTTGGCCCAAATATTTTTTCACAAAACAAGCCTTCTTTTTCTGGTTTTAAAGTCCTATAATTTATAGTTTCTGGTTTTTTAACTTCTCCTTTTGACCATTGCCTAATCTTTTCTGGAGACGCTAGACCAATTCTAATTGAATCAAATGTATTTAATTCAAACAAGGAGCTTTCTCTCCTTTCTATAATAAGTTAAATTATACATAAAACTATTAATTTTCCACAATAAATCTACTACTTAATTCCTCATCTTCCCTTTCGTCAGCAACCCTATCTTCTACTAGTTCATCCCCTATTAGTTCTAAATCTTCTATATCATCGTCAATGGATTCTTTAATTTCAATTTCAGCATCTTCTTCAGATAAAATCTTTACATCTAGTGCTAAGGATTGTAATTCTTTTATTAATACTTTAAAAGATTCTGGAACTCCTGGTTCAGGAATATTTTCTCCCTTAACTATAGCTTCATAAGTTTTTACTCTACCTACTACATCATCAGATTTTACAGTTAATATTTCTTGTAGTGTATGAGCTGCACCGTAGGCTTCTAATGCCCAAACCTCCATTTCACCAAATCTTTGACCTCCAAATTGGGCTTTACCTCCAAGAGGTTGTTGAGTAACTAAAGAGTAAGGCCCTGTGGATCTGGCATGGATTTTATCGTCTACTAAATGATGTAATTTAAGCATATACATATAACCTACAGTTACTGGATTATTGAAAAATTCTCCTGTTCTCCCATCCCTTAATTCTATTTTTCCATGTCCTGGGTATCCAGCTTTTTCTAAAGCATCTATAATGTCTTGATCACTAGCACCATCAAATACTGGTGTAGCCACATGCCAGCCAAGTTTTTTAGCTGCCAAACCTAAATGTACTTCCAAAACCTGACCTAAATTCATTCTAGAAGGTACCCCCAATGGATTAAGAACTATTTCAACTGGAGTTCCATCTGGTAAATAGGGCATATCCTCTTCAGGTAATATTCTAGAAACTACACCTTTGTTTCCATGTCTACCACACATTTTATCTCCAACAGATATTTTTCTCTTAGTTGCTACATATACCCTTACCATTTGATTTACCCCAGGAGATAATTCATCTCCATTTTCTCTGGAAAAGATTTTTACATCTACAACAATTCCAGATTCACCATGAGGCACTTTCAGGGAAGTGTCCCTAACTTCTCTGGCTTTTTCACCAAAAATAGCTCGAAGTAATCTTTCCTCTGCTGTAAGTTCTGTTTCCCCTTTAGGGGTTACTTTACCTACTAGAATATCCCCAGATTTTACTTCTGCACCAATTCGAATAATTCCTAATTCGTCTAAATCTTTTAACATATCTTCGCCTACATTGGGAATATCCCTTGTAATTTCTTCTGGACCCAGTTTTGTATCTCTAGCCTCTGATTCGTATTCTTCTATATGAATAGATGTTAATGTGTCATCTATTACTAATTTTTCATTTATTAATATAGCATCTTCGTAATTATAACCTTCCCAGGTCATAAAGGCTACCAATAGATTTTTACCTAATGCAATTTCTCCTAATTCTGTACTAGGACCGTCTGCAATTACTTGACCCTTTTCTACTTTTTCACCTTTTACTACTATAGGTCTTTGATTAATTGTAGTTCCCTGATTAGAACGTTTAAATTTCAGCAATTTGTATCTATCAATTTGTCCATCCTCATCTCGCTCTACTTGTATTTCTTGGGAACTAACTTTTTTAACAATGCCAGAATTTTCAGCTATTACCACTACTCCTGAGTCTCTAGCAGCTTTGTACTCAATACCTGTTCCAATTATAGGAGACTCAGTTTTAAGTAATGGGACTGCCTGTCTTTGCATATTAGCACCCATTAAGGCTCTGTTAGCATCATCATTTTCTAAAAAAGGTATCATGGCTGTACCTACAGAAACAATTTGCTTAGGAGATACGTCCATATAATCAACTTCATTACTTGGATATATATCAATGACTCCATCTTTTCCCCTTGCAATAACTCTTTTGTTTACAAATCTACCTTCTTCGTCTAATTCTTCATTAGATTGAGCAATAATAAATTCGTCTTCCACATCAGCAGTCAAGTATTCTACCTCATTTAATACTACTCCTCTTTCTTTGTCTACAATTCTATAGGGGGCTTCAATAAAGCCGTATTCGTTAATTCTTGCATAAGTAGTTAAAGAGGTTATTAATCCAATATTTGGCCCCTCAGGAGTTTCAATTGGACACATTCTACCATAATGAGAATGGTGTACGTCTCTTACCTCAAAGCCAGCCCTATCTCGACTTAAACCTCCTGGCCCTAGAGCCGACATTCTCCTTTTATGAGTCAATTCTGCCAAAGGATTGGTTTGGTCCATAAATTGAGATAATTGAGAGCTACCAAAAAACTCTTTCATTGCAGCTACTACTGGTCTAATATTGATTAAAGCTTGAGGCGTTGCCACATCTATATCTTGAATAGTCATTCTTTCTCTAACTACTCTTTCCATTCTAGATAAACCTATTCTAAATTGATTTTGTAAAAGTTCTCCCACGGAACGAAGTCTTCTATTACCTAGATGGTCTATATCGTCTGTCATGCCTACGCCATTAAATAAATTAAATTCATAATTTATACTTGCAATTATATCGTCTCTTGTAATATGTTTTGGGGAGAGTTCTTTATGTCTTTCCTTAATGGCTTCTTTTAACTCTTCCATATCCTCATAGGTTTCTATTAATTCTTTCATAAGAGGATAATAGACTTTTTCCTTTAGTCCTAATTCTTCTAGAGAAAAAGGTAAATTAAAAGCCTTGCCATTTACAAAATGATTTCCTACTACTCGAACAGTTTTACCATGGTCTAGCATAATATCTACTTTGTTTATGCCAAAATTTTCTATTTCAATAGCTTTTTGTCTAGTAATTTTTTCTCCTTGAGATACTAATAGTTCTCCTGTTTCTAAATCTATAATATCTTCAGCTGCTTCTCTACCTACAATTCTATTGTATAAGGCTAATTTTTTATTAAACTTATACCTTCCCACCTTTGCTAAATCGTATCTTTTAGGTTCAAAAAACATATTATTTAATAAAGATTTTGCAGATTCAACAGTAGGTGGTTCTCCTGGTCTTAATCTTTTGTAAATTTCAATTAATGCTTCTTCTTCTGTATTAGTGTTATCTTTTTCTATGGTTTTTAAAACTTCTTCTGTTTCACCTAAAACGTCTATTATGTCTGCATCAGTTTTAAACCCTAAGGCTCTTAATAAAGTAGTAATGGGAAGTTTTCTAGTTCTATCGATTCTCACATAAACTATAGAATTAGAATCAGTTTCATATTCTAACCAAGCCCCTCTATTGGGAATAACTGTCGCAGAATATAATTTTTTACCAACTTTATCAATTTCTTCAGCATAATATACTCCTGGAGAACGAACTAATTGACTTACTACTACTCTTTCCGCTCCATTAATAATAAAGGTTCCTTTCTCTGTCATCAGAGGGAAATCACCCATAAACACTTCTTGCTCTTTTATTTCTCCAGTTTCTTTATTAATAAGTCTTACCTTTACTTTTAAAGGTGCTGAGAAATTTGCATCCCGTTCTCTAGCTTCGTCCTCATCATATTTTGGCTCCTCAGAGATATGATAATCTACAAATTCCAAAATTAAATTTCCAGTATAATCTTGTATAGGAGAAATATCATCAAATACTTCTTTTAAACCCTCCTCCAAGAACCATTCATATGAAGACCTTTGTACTTCAATTAAATCTGGTAATTCTAATACTTCATCAATACGTGAATAACTCATCCTGACTCTTTTCCCGTATGTAACAGGATGTACCATGCGTATTTCACCCCTTATTAAACTAAAATAGCCAAAAGTAGTTGTACTTTTGGTAAATTGCCAAAGTAAATATATTATAATATTGACATATACTTGATATTTTATACAGATAGGCGTATTCTCGCTAATAATAGCATCTACATATGTTACCATAATGAATATACAGTGTCAAGCATTTTTATTTTTTTT
>JAAZMA010000257.1 GCA_012799055.1 Tissierellia bacterium | reverse complement strand
GTGGTAGAGAAAGCCATGGAAATAGAAGTGGAAAATTCAACAAAACTAGAAATGAAAAATCTTATTGAATACTTTGTTAAGAAAAACACTTACCAATAGATAAATTTGTGTTATACTATATTTGTATAAAAGCCTAAACTTTATAAACAGGAGGTATATACCATGGGAAATATTCATGAATTAAATTACTTAAAAGAAAAAATTGAAGGCCTTAAAAAAGATGGAGTATATAGGAAATTACCAGTTTTAGAAGGAGCCAATGATGCTGAAATAATATTAGATGGTAAAAAAGTAATCAATTTATCCTCTAATAATTATCTTGGCTTTGCCAATCATCCCAGACTAAAAAAAGGCGCCATAGAAGCAGTAGAAAAATACGGGGCAGGAGCAGGTGCAGTTAGAACCATAGTTGGAAACATGTCTATACATGAAGAATTAGAAGAATTACTAGCTGAATTTAAAAGAGAAGAAGCAGTATTTATTTATCAATCTGGATTTAATTGTAATGCAGGTACAATTCAAGCTATAACTGACAAGGGAGATTTAATCATATCTGATGAATTAAATCATGCTTCCATTATTGATGGTACTAGATTAAGTAGAGCAGATAAAAAAATCTTTAGACATTCAGACATAGACCATTTAGAAGAAATCCTAAAGGCTGAAAGAGCTAATTACAATAATGTATTAATTATTACTGATGGAGTATTTAGTATGGATGGAGATATTGCACGTCTTCCTGAAATAGTCGAATTAGCTGAAAAATATGAAGCAATGACTTATGTAGATGATGCCCACGGTTCTGGAGTATTAGGGGAATCAGGTAGAGGAACAGTGGACCATTTTGGACTACATGGTAGAGTTGATTTTTCCATAGGTACTCTTTCTAAAGCCATAGGGGTAGTAGGTGGATATGTGGCAGGTTCCAATACTATGTATGAATGGCTAAATCATAGAGCTAGACCTGTACTATTTAGTACTACTTTGCCACCAGCAGCAGCAGGTGCCATTATAGAAGCAATTAAAATGTTAATGGAAACTACAGAATATACAGATAGACTATGGGATAATGCTAAATATTTTAAAGAAAAATTAGGTACCCTAGGATTTGACACAGGCCATAGTGAAACTCCAATTACTCCAGTTATAATTGGAGACGAAGCAAAAACTATGGAATTTAGTAGAAAACTACTAGAAAAAGGAGTATTTGTATCAGGAATAGTATTCCCAACTGTACCAAAGGGCACTGGCAGAGTTAGATGTATGGTAACAGCAGCCCATACTAAAGAACAATTAGATAAGGCAGTGGAAATATTTGAACAAGTAGGAAAAGAAATGAATATATTATAAGATTTAGGGGACATAGTCCCCTTTTCTAATAATAAAAAATAGATTAATATAGTATAAGGTGATTATTATGATAATTGGTGCTTGTTTAGTTAAATTAAAAATATATGAATCTAATTCCTTAAAAGACAAAAGACATGTAGTTAAAAGTATAATAGGAAGAATCCAATCTAGATTTAATGTATCCATAGCAGAAATAGATGAAAATGATAATTGGCAAATATCTATTATTGGTTTTTCCTGTGTAACAAATGATACTAATCATGCTAATCAAATAATCTCCAAGGTATTAAAGTTTATTGATAGGGATAGTAGGGTAGAAATAATAGACCATAGTATAGAAATATTGTAGGTGATTAAATGGAAAAAATGTTATCAAAAGAAGAAATTAAAGAAGTAATTAATATTTTATTAAAAACTTATCCAGATGCTACTGTAGAATTAGAACATTCATCTACTTTTGAATTATTAATAGCCACTATACTTTCAGCCCAATGTACAGATGT
>JAAZMA010000011.1 GCA_012799055.1 Tissierellia bacterium | reverse complement strand
TACAATAGTTCCTCCTCTGAAAATGAAGGTAGTTCTTCTTCATTTATGATTTTTCCATCTATGTCTAAAATTCTAAAATGTTCTTCTAATAGATTATAATTTTCAAATCGCATATTTAAAACCTCCTTATATTAATAATATAGGGTTATTTGATAACGATTATCATTCTTATTTTATTTGTTCCCATAATAAAAGGTTTCAAACATTAGTTATTATTTAAACAATATGTATAATGGGTACTTTTTGTCTCAAAAAAATATGGAGACAAGGAAAAAACTTTCCTTGTCTCCATAAGTTAGTAAGTTAGTGCCAGGTTCAGATATTTAGTTGTTTAGTTGTTTTTAATTGCAGCTTGTGCTGCAGCAAGTCGTGCTACAGGAACTAAATATGGTGAACAGGACACATAATCAAGACCTATTTTATCACAAAATTCAATGGAATCTGGATCTCCTCCATGTTCTCCACATATACCAATATGCAATTTAGGATTTGTCTTTCTTCCTAATTTTACTGCCATATCCATAAGTTTTCCTACTCCCTTAGTGTCTATGGATTCAAAGGGACTTACATTGAAAACACCTTGTTCTATATAGCTTTTTAGATACATATCTGCATCATCTCTGGAAAATCCAAAGCTCATTTGAGTTAAGTCATTTGTTCCAAAGGAGAAGAAGTCTGCATGTTTAGCTATATCATCTGCTAAAAGAGCTGCCCTTGGTATTTCTATCATAGTACCTACTTCATAATTTAAATTACTTCCTTCTTCTTCTATAAGCTTGTCTGCTACCCTTGTAACATTTTCTCTTATGGTTTTTATCTCTTCTTCTATTCCTACTAATGGAATCATAATTTGTGGAGTAATTTTAATATTCAATTCCTTTTCCACTTCTATTGCAGCAGTAATTATAGCTCTAGTTTGCATTTCATATATTTCTGGATTTGTCATTCCCAGTCTACAGCCTCTATGACCAAGCATAGGATTAAACTCTTTAAGACTATTAACTATATAGTTTACATCTTTAAATTCCATATCCATTTTTTCAGCAAGAGCTCTTATACCCTTTTCATTACTAGGTAAAAATTCATGAAGAGGTAAGTCCAATAGTCTAATGATTATTGACCTATCATCCATATCTTTAAATAATTGGTAAAAGTCATCTTTTTGGAATTCAAATAATGTCTCTAAAACTTTTTCAACTTTCTCCTTATCTTCTTCAATTATTAATCTTCTTACATGATTTATCCTATCTTCTCCAAAGAACATATGCTCAGTTCTACAAAGTCCTATACCTTCTGCACCAAATTTTAGTGCTTTAACTAAATCTTCAGATTTGTCTACATTTGTCCAAATTTCCAATCTTCTAAATTCGTCAGCCCATTTTAATAGTTTTTTAAAGTTTCCTATTATCTCTGCATCTTTGGTTTTTATTTTACCTTCATATACTTTTCCTGTATTTCCATCTAAGGAAATGTAATCTCCTTCTCTATACTCTTTTCCATTTACTACAAATACTTTTTCTTTTTCATTTACATCTATACCCTTACATCCAGATACACAACTTTTCCCCATTTGTCTTGCTACTACTGCTGCATGGGAAGTCATTCCACCCTTAGCTGTTAAAAACCCTTTAGCTTTATACATACCATTAATATCTTCAGCAGATGTTTCCCTTCTTACTAATATAGCTTTTTCTCCCTTTTCTACTGCTTCTACTACATCCTCAGAAGTAAAATATATCTTCCCAAAAGCAGCCCCTGGTGATGCTGCTAAACCTTCTGTGATTTTTTCAGCTTTCTTTAGTTCATCCTCATCAAAAGTAGGATGTAATAATTGTTGTACACTTAAAGGTTCAACTCTTGTTACAGCAGTCTTTTTGTCAATTAAGCCTTCATCTACCATATCTACTGCAATATTTACAGCAGCCATAGCTGTCCTTTTACCATTTCTAGTTTGAAGCATATATAATTTTCCCTTTTCAATGGTAAATTCCACGTCTTGCATATCTTTATAATGATCTTCCAATTTTTTTGCAATATTTTTTAATTCCCTATAGTTTTCTGGGAATACCTTTTCTAATTCATCAATATTTTGAGGAGTTCTAATTCCTGCTACTACATCTTCCCCTTGTGCATTTACAAGGAATTCACCATACATGTGATTCTCCCCTGTAGCTGGATTTCTAGTGAACATTACTCCTGTAGCAGAATCTTCTCCCATATTACCAAATACCATAGTTTGAACATTTACTGCTGTTCCCATATCATGGGAAATATTATTTATATTTCTATAGGCTATAGCCCTATCATTATGCCATGATTTAAACACTGCACTTATGGCCATTAGTAATTGTATTTTTGGCTCCTGTGGAAATGGTTCTCCTATTGTTTCTTGATATAGCTTTTTATATTCCCCTACTACTGTTTTTAAATCCTCAGTATCAAGGTCTAAATCACTTTCATAACCTTTTTTATCCTTTATTTCATCTAAAATCCCTTCAAACTTATCTATTGGAATATCCATAACTACATCCCCGAACATCTGTATAAGTCGTCTATAACTATCATAAGCTGTTCGTTCATTAGATATGGCCTTAGCAAATACTTCTACAGTTTTATCATTTAGCCCTATATTCAACACAGTATCCATCATACCTGGCATAGATATAGGAGCTCCAGATCTTACTGATAGTAGTAGTGGATTTTTGTCATCTCCTAATTTTTTACCTGTTTTTTCTTCTAATTTAGAGAGATTGTCTAGTATTTCCTTTTCTAAATCAGCATCAATTTTTTCTCCCTGTTCATAAAACCTCTCACATACTTGAGTTATTACTGTAAATCCCTGAGGTACTGGTAACCCAATATTGGTCATTTCTGCCAAATTAGCGCCCTTTCCCCCTAATAAATCTTTCATATTCTTATTACCATCATTAAATTGATAAACATACCTGGTCATAAACTACCCTCCTAAGATATTTTTGTCCCTTTTCGATAATTGTTAAATATAATACAAAATTGATCGTATTGGATTGATGCTGGATTAGTTATTGGTAATATTGTTTAAATGGCTAAATATATATGGTTTATTTATTCTGTAGTATGATTTATATAATAAATATTGATTAATTTTGTAGAAATTTTTATTAATTTAATTGATTATGCTATATATTATATCATAAATTTAACAAAGATAAGGTCTAATTATTGAAAATTTGGTTAATTATTAGCAAGTAAATATATAGAAATTTTATGGGCAAAAGTTTATTGGATTAATAAACTTTTGCCCATAAAAAACTTAAATAAAAGTACCAGTATTCTATCTATTTTTTAATAAAACTACCTAAATTACTTTTCTTTATCTTAGAGTCCTCTACTGCAATTTCTCCATTAATCAACACCCATTTTATTCCACTAGGACTTAATGATGGCTTCGCAAATGTAGCATTATCTTTTATTTCATTAAAATCAAATATTACAATATCTGCATCTGCACCTACGCTTAAAGTTCCTTTATTAAGTCCAAACTTTTTAGCTGGAAGATATGTAATTTTTTCAATAGCTTGATAAAGACTAATAAGCTTTTTTTCTTTTACATATTTACTAATTAGTCTTGGGAAAGTTCCAGCTGCCCTAGGATGTCCTTGATAATTATTCATTAAACCATCACTAGCAACAAATACTTCTGGATGGTTAATGGCCTTATCTACTTCTATTTCTTGCATAACATGTCCAATAGTTATAGTTTCAGGTGCCTTATTTCTCAATTCTTTAAAAATTTCTTCTGTACATCTTTGTCCCTTATATTTTCCTTCTGCTATTTCAATACTATTGTAATCAATATTATATCTTTCTAAAAACCCATCATCATAGGTAGTTTCACCTATTCCAGTACTAAAAGCATTATAGGGATAACAGTCCATACTTATATCAATTCCCTTTATTCTATAATAGTCTACTAAAGATAAAAACTCATCCATCTGCCCATAGGCTGCCATACTACCTATATGTGATATTTGTAGTGGTACATTTAACTCTTGTCCAATTTGAATAAACTCCATTGTGGCAGGAATCACATTACTTGCATCATCCCTAATATGGGCTGCAATAATTTTATTATCCTTTATACAAGCTGAAGAAATTTCTATTAATTCATTTTTAGTTAATCCTGGAATATATCTAATTCCAAAAGAGATTCCAAATAACCCCATATCCAAGTATTCTTCAGCTTTTTTCCTCATATTTTTTATTTTTTCTTTACTAGCAGGTTCATATTTATTATCTATACCCTCCAATCTTCTCAATGTATTATGAGGAACAAGTAAGCCTAAATTAATGGGAATACCTATTCTTTCTACAGCTTCTATATATTGTGGAATATTAGAAGGACCACTCCCACAATTTCCCCCTATGGCAGTTGTAACGCCCATTTTTAACATACATTCAAATATACTTATTTCAAACTTATCCTCCATTGCATTGTATGAGTCCTCATGCATATGACAATCAATAAACCCTGGAGAAACTATCATATCTTTAGCATTAATAACTTTATCACCTTGTAAAATCTTATTTGAAATTTCAACTATTTTACCCTTTTCAATGGCAATATTTAATTTTGACGATAATTTATTTGCAGGATCTATTAAATGTCCCCCATTGATAACAAGTCTACTCAATTTTTTGGCACCTCCATTTAGAAATTATATGTATTTGATAATATTATAACATAAATAAATGAGACAGAATTTTTTCTGTCTCATTCATCTTTTATTAACAATTCTCCACTATATATATCTTTAGATCTATAAATTACATAACTTGTTATTAATCTTGTAGACATATCTATTCCAATAATTATCCATAAAGCCATAATACTTTTCTTGAAATAATAGGCCATTAATAGAGAAAGTGGAACTCTAATCCCCCAAAGGCCAAGGCCTGCTACAATCATTGGAACTTTCGTATAACCTGCACCTCTTAAAGCACCATTAATTACTCCTGCTATATTAAGAGGTAATTGGGCAAATCCCATGACAAATAAATATCCAATACCTATTTTAATAACTTCCCCTTCATCAGTTAATATTCTCATAACTTGTTCTGGGAAAAATATTAATATTCCTGCTGTAAATACAGTAACAACAACAGTTCCTATTACCAATTGTCTTAAATATTTCTTTGCTAAATCTTTTTCTCCAGAACCTAAAGTTTGTCCAATAAAGGTTGTAGCTGCTACACCAAATCCTGCTGCTGGCATATAGGAAATAGATTCTGCTTGAAGCCCTAGTTGATAAGCTGCAAAAGCTACTTCACCATAAGTAAGAATTACTTTAGTAATTATTATTGCTGCTATTTGCCAAAATATAGACTCAAATGAAGTAGGTAGTCCCACCCTATATATGGATGCCACTTCTTTTTTATCCAATTTAAGTGAATTTGGACCAGTGGAATAGCTTAAAATTCCATCTCTACTAAATAAAACCCATAATCCTATAATGGCAGCAATAGCTTGAGATAAAACTGTAGAAATAGCAGCTCCCCTAAGGCCCATTGCCTTAAAACCAAAGTTTCCAAATATTAATGTATAGCTAAATCCCACATTTAATAAATTCATTATAAAAGCAATTTGCATAGGTGTTTTAGCATTTCCAGTCCCCTGAAGTACTCCAGCTACAATGAGAATTATAGTTATAAATGGTAAACCCCAAGAAACTGTTCTTAAATGTATAGTTGCATTTTCTAAAAGAGCTTCTCTTGGATTAAAAATCTTCAAGAAAAATGGCGCCTTCCAAAATATCAATTGTTGAAGAATAAGAACTAAAATAAGTGAAGATATAAGTGTCTGCATAGTTACTTTTCTCATTTTTTCGTCATTACCTGCTCCATAAGCCTGAGCCACAAAAACAGAAGCACCTGTAGCAATTCCCTTGAAAAGAGCCCATACTATTTGAGTGATTCTAGTACTAAGACCAAGGGAACCTATAGCTATAGTACTTATTCTTCCAATCATTGCCATAGAAACAAATCCAGCCAACATTTGAAGCAGATTTTCCATGGTAATTGGCAATATCATAGACAATATTTTTTTTCTTATTATTGCATTTTCGTTACTGGATATATTTTTGCTCATAAACATTTCTCCTTATATACACAATAAATCCATTATAATATATATATAAACTCTAAACAAGCCCCTATATATTCCTATCCTAAAAGTATGAAACTAAACATAGAAAATACTAGTTGCAAAATTTCCTATTTTCATTTTAAGGGGAAGACCTTAATAAATAATCTATTAGTATTATATAATATATCATGAAAATAGATAATTAAATAATAATTTGTAAATGGAAATTATGTATTTTAAACCTAGGAGAAAATTTTAATGATAAGTTTAAGTTATAAAGAAATGAAGGCCATGGATATTCCATCTATTGTTTTTCTTCAATCCCATATTGGCCTGTATTTGAATCCCTAAATATATCATAGTGAGGGGTCTTAAAAGTAAATAGTATTAGTATTGCTCCAATTAATATAAATATGGCAAATCCAATTTTATTAGTTGTTTTACTTATATTTCTTTCCATTATTTTTAAACTTGTAATTTGGCATAAAATAGCTCCAACTATAAAAGAAGAGACATCCAATATTAATATTGGTTTTTTAAAAATAGCAATATAAGAATAAAAAAATATTACTATAAATATTTCCATCACAAGTATACCTATAGTTTTAGCCAGAAAAAAACCTTGGGTAAATTCTCTAAGAAACCAATATTCAATTAATATAAAAAATACTAAAGCCCAGTAACCTAGCTTTAAATGCTCCCACACACTTTCATTTACTGCACTAAATAAAGCTACTACTAAAGATTTATTAGACCATTCATAGGTAAAATGTAAAAGGGAACCAATTATAATAATCCAAAATATTCCTACTATTTCCCATTTTTTTATTATTGTTTTATTATATAGATTCATTTAAAAAGCACCTCCTACTATAGGATGTCTATTCTTTAGTAAATATATTTATTATATACTTAAAATAAAATAATCTAGCAAATTAAAACTTTACATTATATAATCTTTGTATGAAATTTAAATAATAGAAGGTTTAAAATAAATAAAATAAAAGCTTTCTCTTAAACATACCAGTACTAATTTCAATATCCTCCATTTCTCCACAATATTCTATTATTAGCTTTTCTTCTCTTATTAAATTTCCTATAAGTGATTCTTTTAAGGCCTCTTCTATTTCATATTGATTTACAGGAGCCTTAGGGTCCATGGACTTTACCCATATTTGAATAATATTGCCCTTTTTGAACCTAGCCTTGTAGTCAAGTAGATTGTCTATGGTAAACATAGCCTCATCCAAGGTGCCTATATCTATATTTACATCTTCAATCCTTACTTCTTCCAATATCCTTCCCTTTACATAATCCATTCTAGGTAGAATACTACATTTACAGGAACTGGTTTTGAATTTTCCCTTATCTCCTGTCCTATATCTTATGAGGGGCATTCCTTCCCTAGTAAGGGTTGTGAATACAATTTCTCCTTCATTCCCCCAGGGAAGTACTTCTCCAGAAATAGGATTAATAATTTCAAAATAGATATCTCCCTCCCTTAGGTGATATCCAGAGATACATTTACATTCTACTCCTCCACCAAAGCCCATCTCTGTCATTCCATAGTGGGTAAAAACCTTACAGTTAAAAGCCTTTTCCACCACCTTTACAATAGATTTAGCCACATAATCTCCACTCATAAGTACACTTTTTAACTTAATTCCTCTATATTTCTCATTGGATGATTTAAACCTTGCAAGCTGATAAATTTGTACAGGTATTCCAACTATACAATCAATATCCCTAAGATTTAACATATCCAACACCTTTAAACTATCCTCTACAGGTCCTAAAATTAAGGCACTACAACCTAATCTTTCAAGGCCTTTTTTTAGTAAATCTCCTATGCTGCCATAATAATCCCCAGGCATAAGTATAAGAACCCTATTATCCTTGGAAACCAAATATTTCATACCATTATGAAAAAAATCTATAGTCCTTTCAAGATCATTTTCTGTGAAAAAAACCCTTTTACTATCACCTAAAGTCCCTGAAGTCTTTAATGTTACAATCCTTGAAATCATATGTTGGGGCACACACAAAAAATCCAATGGCTTATTGGCTAATTCCTCTGGAGTTGTAAAGGGAACCTTCATAGCAAAATCATTTAAACTATCTATATCATAAGAGTTTATTCCCTTCAATTTTTCCCTATAAAAAGGACTATTTTTCTTTGCATAATCCATGGTTTCACGTATTTTTTTATATTGATAATTTCTTATATTATCCAATGTAAATTTGCCATATCTAGAATCATGATTTATACAATCTTCTATCCATCTTTCATAATGGGTTCTTTCCAATATATTCACTCCTTATGATTTTCCTTATATCTATAAAGGCTTTTACCATCCTGACTAGTTAAATTATAAGCACAAAATGGAATTAGATTTCCATCTTTAGATATTACATGGATACAACAATCTTTAAGCCTGTCCATATCTAGATTCCACACATCTTGAAAACCCATAGCAGATATGGAAAAACGATTAGTCTCAATTTTTTCAAGTAGTTCTGTAAAAGAACTGTATTTATCCTCATTTAGTCTTTGCTGCCTTAAAGCCCAGTTTCTCTCCACAAAAGCTTTAGCTTTTATGGAACCTTTCTCTCCATCTTCTATTTCCTTAATAGGTTTTTTTTCACTGGTTCCCAAATAAACCAGCTTACCATCTAATTCAATATAATTGGCATGGAAAGAACAGTAGGCATTTTCACATCCTGGAGGTCTAAAATCCCTTATATTCATTATTCCTTTACTTTGTTTAGATAATTTATCCATAACTTCAGGAAGAGTTATCCTATTTTCATCCTTTGGAATTCTAGGTATTCTACCAAAATAGCTTATAGGTTGAAAATGTACTCCCCTTATAGTGGGTATATTATTAGCTCCAAATCTTACTATATCGTATAAAAAAGAATCATTTACCCCTGGAACTATAGTGCATACTAATATAGTACCTATTTCCATCCTTTTTAAATTATCAATGGCTTTTAACTTATCCTCTAAAATATCTCTTCCCCTCAATTCCCAATATATTGAGCTATCTAATCCGTCAAATTGTAAGAAAAC
>JAAZMA010000050.1 GCA_012799055.1 Tissierellia bacterium | reverse complement strand
TAGGTGTGTTCCTGCAAGGTTTCTTTTTCATAATTGCCTTTACCCCTTGTGTGTGCATAAAATATATAATCTTTATTTAGTAGATTATTCATATCTATGATTTTATCTTCTTCAAACATACTTAACCTCCTTTTTTATTTATGTCTAAATTTTATCTTGTAAAATACTTAAGCTAATACGCAAATATTGGTAGCTTCTTATACCATTGACTAATTCTACATAATCCTGATTGCTTATTCTGGGATTTCACTCACATGGCTAAGTTAGTTTCATATCATAAACAATAGACTTCATGATACTTCTTTTAACATGAATAAAGGCTAGAACCTACACTTGCAGCTCTAACCTTTACTATGATGCCTTATATTGTTTAAAAGAATACAATATTTTTATCCTGCACTTTATATACATCCCCACAATAGTTTTCTATTGGTAAATTGGTATGCACAAATGTAGCATAATAATACATATAAGTATCTTCATTCAATCCTATGGGTAGACTTTCCTCATATTTAAATAATTTAACCCCCTCATAGTCGCTCTCATAGTCATCTGTATCTCCATATTCAACTAATTCTTTTAAAAATAAAGAATCAATGGTTATATACTGGTTACCTAAATCACTGCCTGTTAATATAACAGCATCAGCTATATCAGCAGGGTGATCATTCTTGCCCAGATAAGGCACATATACACATTTCTTATTTAGTATGGCTTCTGCTAAATTGTTTGTAACCTCAGAATCCAGCTTAACAAAGACTTCCCACCGAGGATTTTCTAACCATTGTTCCTTTACAATTAAATTGCCTCCTTGATGTTGTGATGCATAACCAACAGAATTATTAAATATCTGAATTTTCTTTTTGATAAATCCATCATTGTTTTTAGGAATTATACTATATTGTATATCTTTTAGTTTATCATAAAACTCTGGAAATATATCCTGTTTACTATTATAATCAGTGTACCCCCTATAACCCAAGATAGCACCGAATATACCCAGTAAGGCTATTTTATGTATATTCCCATATGTAAAATAGTAATATGAATTTACATCTGGCTTTTTAAAGAATGCAGTTTTACCTCCCAGGGTGAATCTTAGTATATCCATATCTACACCTCTTTTTGAGTAAAGATATTATACATAGTAGTCCCCTCTACATTCCCTGTAATCTCTGTAGTGTATGGGTTATAATATATTTCAACACTTTCTATCCTATCCATTAGCTCCTTTAACAGTTCTCCAAATTCTAATCTTATTTCATTTTTCCCTTCTCTCTTTTCAAAATAAACATACTCAGATAGATTAGGAAGGTATGTATCTAGTTCTGTTACAATAAATATTGCTAATTCATTTTCACATCCTATTTTTGAATTAGTGGCATAGGCAGTTGCTGCAACCAGAGCAGTTTTTTTGAATTTCAGATAATCTTCCTCTGTATAGCCATTGGTAACTCCCATTTCCACATATCCTTTATATGCTAAAGGATTAATAGCAAAAGGATAAAAATAATGTGCTTCATTACTAACTATTTTACTACCTATAGTTGAATTCTTTGCCTCTCCTTTTTCATCTTTATCATCTTTCTTGTCCTTAGTTGCATCTCTAAAGGGAGATAGTATCTGCTGCTCTTCAGCTACGGTATCAGCATACTTATTAAAACCTTGTCCGATTTGAACAGCCCCTGTTATAGATATGTTATTCCCTGCTTCAGCAAAGGTAGCACCGAAATTTTTAACATCTATAGCTGTAAAGATATTTCTTAATACCTCTTCCGTATTTTTAATTTTAGATAAATCTTCAACATTAAATAACTGCTCATATCGTTCCTTTAACGAGCGTGGTACAACACCTGTCTCATTCTTTTTTTCATCTTTTGATACTTTCAGAGATTTAATATATAAGACTTTTTCTCCCTCATCTTCCCACATCTTCTTCATTGGATATTTTAAAGCCTTATCACTACCAAACACACTTCCGTCTGAAGTGGTTTTTGGAAAACCTGAAAAATCTGCATTCCAATTGGACATAATTGATGAGATACCTAGTACTCCATAAACTCTTTTTTTCATATTAATTAGCCCCCTTTTTCTCATATATTAAATTGTTTGATATATATCCAGCTATCATATAATCTTGATTAACATCTCCCTTAGGTACATATGATATTACTAGTTTATATAAATTATTAAATCTAAAGGAATCCTCTTCTATGTCGTAATTATACTTCTTAAATAGTGATGCTATCTTTTCTTTTAATGCGTTGTCCCTTTTCATATTTAAAAATGGGTTAAATAAGGAATGCTTCTTCTCATTTGACTTACTTTTAGATATGAAAAATCTTATTAATTGTCCCACTGCATAATAATATTCATGATCCGAACTAATACTATTATAATCCCGTGAATTTAGCTTGTCCCTTAGAGTATCTCTTATCTCCTTCATTACATCTGCCATATTAATACATCCTCCCTTAAAATAAATTAATAAAGCTACCCGTAAATTAAATTGATGTTGTGCCTTTAATAATTCATTGTTAGCAATTGAATTCCTAATTAACTTCAGAGAAACCTTATCCACTAATTCACTTACTCCGCTTTCATAACCCTTATAAAACCAGTTAAATAGGGTACTTCTTGCTAATAAAACGCTTTCCTTTAAAACACCATCATCTATAGATAAGTCGCCAGGCTCTGTAAAGAAATTAGTAGCTAACTTATCAAAAAAGAATTCTCTATTTACTATATCCCTTAATTCATACAATGTAGTTATATATCCGTATCCATGGCCTTCTAATTTTTTATAATCATTACCAAATAAATCAATATATAATACAGGCTTTTTTAACCCTGGTTTAAAGGACGTAATCATGTCCATGTCTAGAATCGCAGCTTCATTTTTATCCTTTCTTATTCTTAAATAATATCCCCTAAAATCAGAAGTAGGAGATGTCTTATAATCAAACGGATTTATACGGTTAGTTTGATTATTAAAATAAATATTCGATTTACCTGATGAAGCCAAATTCCATAAATAATCAAAAAATTTTTTTCTTATCATTATTTGATTTATATCCACAAGTGTTGGTACTGATTGTAGACGAATATTATTTTTTAGATATGGTTTTTTATTATCTAGGCTAAAATTTTCATTAGGTAGTCCATAAATCTTATCATTTATTTTTTCATTGTATTCGTTTTTGTTAAATATATTGGGAAGTATATAGCGGCTTCCTTCTTTTTCAAAACTTGCACCTGAGCAAACAAAAAAAATTTTTAAATAATCTTTTCCTTTAATCTCAAAAGGAAGTTTAAAAATATTATCTTTAATCCAACTTTTTATTATCTGTAGCCTTTCTTGATTAACATCGCCTACTGCTTTTTCCACTACAGCATATAATTCCTTATCTTTTGATTTAGAATATTTTTTATAAGGATTACTTAAGATTTCATAATAAGCATCTATTATTTCATTTGTCAATTTTCCATTACTTAAGCTTTCTTTTTTAACCCAAAAACTAAGATAATTATTTGATTGTATAATTTTCTTTTTATCAATGGGTTTATTCATATCTAATAATTTACAGTAATAGTCATAATAGCTAATCCTTCTTTTTTCATCTTCTGTTATATTTACGGCCTTGGTTTTTCTATCTTGCTTTATTTCAATTAGCTCTTTCTGCTTAAAACCGTCATGACTTTCTTCCATTATTAAATAAGTCCCCTCAGCCGGAGTATATGTATCTAAAATCATTTTATCTATATCTGAACATTTAGCAAAAATATCGATGCAATCCTGTAGCACTACTACACCCCCTAATCCCCTGAACTATAATTGACAAAACCGTATCCCCTGGAATTATTCTCCAAAATACCCGTTCCCAACAATATATATGCTATTTGCTGGGCTCTTTCATTATCAGCAATATTTAACTCGATTTTATCTCCCAATAGTGAAATGTTTTTAAATCTACTTAATATAGGTTTGTTATTCAATACCTTTATATAATTATATAGAAGGAAATCCTCACTAAAATCTTCGCCAAGTATTGCCTTAGCCTTTTTAATAGAATTATCAATTAGGCGTTTCTCGTAGGTAGAAAAGTTAATGTTTCCTTTCCAATATCCCCCAT
>JAAZMA010000109.1 GCA_012799055.1 Tissierellia bacterium | reverse complement strand
TTCTAATTTATACATTGTATAACCTCCTTTATAGTATCAGGGTATAATGTCCCCGACTTATGTCTATTATACCATATTGTCAATAGGTATACAAGGTTTTTTCAAGATTTTTTATAGATTTTTAATACCAATTAATAGAATTATTTATATCAAAAGATTTTGATATAATTGTATCAAAATATTTTGAATTCTAAAGTATACTTTATGATATAGTTTATTACATTTTTTTACATTTCATACATTAAAGTAGTAACGCTTTACCACTCTATAAGTTTATTGTTTTAAAATATTATCACTTTATCACTTTATCACTTTATCACTTTAAAGCACCCTACACGTACCCTCTATTAGAAGCCACAAAAACACCATGTCAACTGTGTAACCACCCCAAAAAATAAAAAGACCTCTTTTCCTCTTGACAAACAATTATATTGATGTTATACTCTAGGTAAAGAAAATATAGGAAAGGAGAATTCAAATGAAATACAATGAAAAATTTAAAATTCTTTTCGAGTGGAATCCAGTCGCCCAATGTGTCATAGGAAGATACTTTGGATGGCAAATGGTTTGGCAAATTTATGAGGAAAGTAGACATTACAAAGATGGAGACGAGGTATCATTTACAATGTCAAGTGGTAATCAATGGGATAAATTAATAAAACATATTAACAAAGGGGGATATTAATGGTGGAATTTACAGATGAATTTTTAAAAGAAAAATTCAATGAATATAATGAAAAATATTTTAATGGAAAAGTACCAGATGTTGAATTAAAGTGGAATAATAAATTTACATCCACAGCAGGTAGATGTTGGTATAATTGGGAAATGAAGCCTTATAAAATTGAAATATCTTCAAAATATGTAAAAATGTATCCTAATGAGTTTAAAAATATTATGATACATGAAATGATTCATGTTTTATATCCTGAAAAAGAACATGTTAAATTTAAAAAGGTGGCTAAACGGTTAAATGAAGAATTCGAAGAATTAAACATTAGTCTATACAATAAAAAACACTATTGGAGATACGAGTATCAATGTATATCCTGTGGAAATAGTTTTACGGAAGCTCGAAAGATTCCTAAAAATTATGTATGTGGGTATTGCGAGGGGGATTTAAAAATTGTTTTAGATAATGAAAAATAATTCTAAAATACCTATTGACATATATCTAAATCAATGATATACTACTGGTAAACAACCAACAAATGAGATGAAAAAAATGAAAGGAGAATGAACAAATGAGATATGGTTATGTGAGAGTTTCAACAGAGGAGCAGAATTTAGCAAGGCAAATTGATTTAATGGAAAAATTAGAAGTGGACGTTATAATTGAGGAGAAGGAAAGTGGGAAGGACATTGATAATAGACCAAAATTAAAAGCCCTGCTGGAATTGTTAGAAGAAGGGGACATTCTAGTGGTAGAGTCTATTTCAAGATTGTCACGAAGTGTTTATGATTTTTTAACTTTAGCGAAAGAGTTAGAGGAAAGAGGAATAGAATTAATATCTCATAAGGAGAAGTTTGATACTTCAACTGCCTATGGTAGATTTGCAATGAATATCTTCGCTAGTCTATATCAAATGGAAAGAGAATTAATGAAAGATAGACAAGAAGAAGGTATAAGAATTGCTCAAAAGAATGGTATACAATTTGGTAGACCAAAAGTTGAATTTGATAAAGAATTATTTGAAGATTTAGTAGAGAAAAACATAAGAGGTTTTATAACAGGTGAAAGAGCAAGTGCTGAATTAGGAATATCATTATCAACCTATAATAGAAGAAAAAAAGAGTATTTAGAAAACAAATCAAAGGAGGTTGCATAAATGACTAACAAAATATTAAAACTGGTGGAAAAGGTAATGGAGGTAAATGAGAATACTAAACATGATGTATTCTTTAACATTGTACCTCATGTTAAACGGTGTGATATAAGAATTTATAAGGGAGGATGGGAAAAGGAAGTAAGAAATAAAATAGAGGATATACATTTTTATTACAATGAATATTATAAAAAAGAAGATTATGATAAAATGATAAATAGATTGGAGGAATTGTTAAATGACTAATGGTGAAAAATTAAAAGAATTGAGATTGGAAAAAGGCATTGGTTTGAGAGAGGCTGGAAGAAAATCAGGATTAGGATACGCTTATATTTACCGATTAGAAACAAATGACCGAAAAAATCCCACAATACCAACTATAAATAAATTGGCTAAGGGATTAGGGGTATCTGCTTTAGAAATTGCTAAAATCTATGGTTTGGAGGTGTAATTTATGGAATTTGAAATGAATGTGAATATTTCAGAGGAAGCTAA
>JAAZMA010000204.1 GCA_012799055.1 Tissierellia bacterium | reverse complement strand
GATGTAGCCATGACTGGAGAAATAACCCTAAGGGGTAGAGTATTGCCTGTAGGTGGTATTAAGGAAAAAATTCTAGCAGCCCATAGAATAGGTATTAAAAAAGTATTAATACCCTTTGAAAACAAAAAAGATTTAGAAGAAATACCAGATAAAATAAAGAAGTCTATGGAAATTGTTCTAGTTAAAAATATGGCTGAGGTATTACAATATGCATTATTAGAGAAGGAAGATTAATATGAAAATAATAAAAGCTGAATTAGAGAAAGTGGCAGTAAGACCAAATCAGTATCCAAAAACTGATTTACCTGAAATAGCTTTTGCTGGAAGGTCTAATGTGGGAAAGTCTTCTTTTATTAATTCTTTAGTCAATAGGAAAAACTTAGCTAGGACCAGTGGGAAACCTGGTAAGACTAGAACTATTAATTTTTATAATATAAATGATAAATTTAGATTAGTAGATTTGCCAGGTTATGGCTATGCACAGGTTTCAAAAGAAGAAAAGGAAAAATGGGGACATATAATTGAAGAATATTTAAATACTAGGGAAAATTTAGTAGAAGTAGTCCAATTAGTAGATATTAGGCATAGTCCTACTGAGCAAGATTTAATGATGTATAATTGGCTTAAAACTTATGGCTTTAAAGGATTAGTTATAGCTACTAAGGCAGACAAAATTACTAAAAACAAATATCCATCTTATATTAAAACAATAAAAAACAAATTAGAAATAAAAGATAATAATTTAATAATTCCCTATTCTTCCCCTAAGAAATTAAATATAGATAAAGTATGGAGTGAATTTTACAAAATACTAGGTATAAAAAAAGAGCAGTAATTCTAAGACTACTGCTCTTTTAAAATTATTCCTTTACAAACATATCTTGTGTAGCACCACAAACTGGACATACCCAATCTTCTGGTAGGTTTTCAAAAGCTGTACCTGGTTCTACACCATTATCAGGATCACCTTCTGCTGGATCATAAACATAGCCACAAGGTTCACAAACCCATTTTTCCATAAGTACATTCTCCTTTCTCTAAAAATTTAAAGATTAATAAAAATTTAATTGTCATCCTGAGGGAAAGTTACCATGGTTTATTTCTCTAGGTACACATAGTTGAAGAATCTTAAGCTTACTATATATAATATAGATTCTTCATATTCATTCAGAATGACTATTTACCATCAATTGTGATAATACCCAAAAGGTAAGTACTTTAAACTTTTTTTCATAAATATACATCTAAATATGGAAAATTCTCATAGAATAGATTAAGAGGAATAATTCTGGGTAAAATAAGTATAGAAATTATATTGTAATATTAATATAGATGGGCGGGATTTGGGATGAGTTTTATATATCAAAGGTCTATATTTAGTGATCTGGAGGATGTTAAAATTGCTATGCAAGATGTAATTAACAAATTGAGAAATATTATAAATGATGAAGATTTAATATTTGATATAAGATTAATATTAAATGAATTGGTTATTAATAGTGCCATTCATGGAAACAAATGTAATAGGGATAAGTCAGTGGAATTATATTTAGAATTAAAAGGAAATGTCTTAAAAATAAAAATTATGGATGAAGGTCAGGGGATTGATTATGATATAAAATCTTATAATCCAGAAGAGTTAAAATGTTGTGGAAGAGGACTTGTTATTGTAAATGGACTATCTGATGAATTTCATATTGAAAAAAACAAGGTTGAAGTAGTAAAATATATATGTTAAATGGCAGGGGATACGCACCCTGCCATTTAACTTTCACTATCATTTTGACAAAAAATGTGATAAAATTAATTTTGTAAAAGAAAAACCAAACTATAAATAGGAAGGGATTATTTAATGAATATTGCAAGAGAAGACTTAAGAAATATAGCAATTATCGCCCATGTAGACCATGGGAAAACCACTTTGGTAGATAGTATGCTAAAACAATCAGGAATATTTAGAGAAAATCAAATAGTAGAAGACAGAATTATGGATTCCAATGAAATAGAAAAAGAAAGAGGAATTACTATATTATCTAAAAACACAGCTATATATTACAATGGAACAAAAATTAATATTGTAGATACACCAGGTCATGCTGATTTTGGTGGGGAAGTGGAAAGGGTACTGAAAATGGTGGATGGAGTAGTACTTTTAGTAGATGCCTTTGAAGGACCTATGCCACAAACTAAATTTGTATTGAAAAAATCTTTTGAACTTAATTTACCAGCCATAGTTTGCATTAATAAAATAGACAGAGAAGAGGCAAGACCTAAGGAAGTTATAGATGAGGTATTAGAATTATTCATAGAACTAGGTGCAGGAGAAGAATACTTAGACTCTCCTTTTGTATTTACTTCAGCTAGAGACGGCTATGCAACTTGTGATATAAATGTAAAAAAAGATAATATGGAGGATTTATTTAAAACTATAGTGGACTATATTCCCCTATCAGAAGGTGATATAGATGGGCCACTACAAGTACTAATTTCTACCATAGACTATAACGATTATGTGGGGAGAATTGGAATTGGCAAAATAGAAAGGGGAAAAATTAGAACTAATCAAGAGGCAATTATAGTAAATGAAGATAGACCAGAGGATAAAAAACATGTTAAAATTACAAAGGTCTATGAATTTGAAGGCTTAAATAGAATCGAAGTAGAAGAAGCCTCTGTAGGGAGTATTATAGCAGTTACAGGTGTGGAGGGAATTCACATAGGAGATACTATTTGTGATATTGACCATCCAGAACCATTGCCTTTTGTAAAAATATCTGAGCCTACTATATCTATGAATTTTATGGTAAACAATAGTCCTTTTGCAGGTAAAGAAGGAAAATTTTTAACTTCTAGACAAATTAGAAATAGATTATTTAAAGAACTGCAAACAGATGTAAGTTTAAGAGTAGAAGAAACTGATTCCACTGATGTATTTAAAGTATCTGGTAGAGGAGAACTCCATTTATCTGTATTAATAGAAAATATGAGAAGAGAAGGCTATGAATTTCAAGTGTCTAAGCCAGAGGTACTTTTTAAATATGAAGATGGGAAGAAGTATGAACCAATGGAAAGGGTAACCATAGATGTAAGTGAGGAGTATATTGGTTCAGTAATAGAAAAACTAGGTCGAAGAAAAGGGGAGTTAATTAATATGATAGAAGCCGATGGTGGCTATTCTAGACTAGAATTTTCTATTCCAGCAAGAGGTCTTATAGGATATAGGGGAGAATTTATGACTGATACAAAAGGTGAAGGAATTCTTAACTCAGTATTTGACGGTTATGCTCCTTATAAAGGAGATATTCCTAAGAGAAATGAAGGCTCCCTTATAGCCTTTGAAACAGGAGAAGCTACTGCCTATGGCTTGTATGGAGCTCAGGACAGGGGAATATTATTTATAAAGCCAGGAACTAAAGTTTATGAAGGTATGGTAATAGGGTCTAGTCCTAAAAATATGGATATAGAAATAAATGTTTGTAGAAAAAAACACCAATCTAATATTAGAGCATCAGGATCTGATGAGGCTTTAAGATTATCACCACCAAAAATTATGTCTCTAGAGGAGGCTTTAGAGTTTATTGCTAATGATGAATTAATAGAAATAACTCCAACAGATTTTAGAATAAGAAAAAGAATTTTAGATTCTACTAAAAGATATAAAGCTAAAAAATAGTTTAATAAAGCTTTAGGGGGGATTTGATGGAGCATATAGTAACAGTCTATACTTGGTTTTTTAAAAATATATTATGGTTAAATATTTTATTTGCTATATTATTGGTGTTTTTTGAAAGGAGAAATCCTACTACCACTTGGTTATGGCTTATGGTATTGACTTTTTTACCAGGTATAGGATTTTTACTATATCTATTTATTGGTCAAGATATGAGCAAGAAAAAAATGTTCCAACAAAAAGAAG
>JAAZMA010000308.1 GCA_012799055.1 Tissierellia bacterium | reverse complement strand
ATTTGATACGTTTTAGCATTATTTTTGTATGCTGCTTACTACCTCCTTCCTAAGCCTCGGTAGTAGATTCTTTCTTTTTTCTTATACTATTAAATATAGCTATTAATATACCTAATAATATAAATGCTCCTGGAGGCATTATAAAGATTAGAGCTGGTTCAAAATTAGGTCCAAATAATGCTTTGCCAAATATAGAACCTGCACCTAATATTTCCCTCAAACTACCTAGTATAAGTAATGCTAAAGTATAACCTAAACCCATACCTAAACCATCAACTGCAGATGCTAGTACATTATTTTTTGAAGCAAAGGCCTCTGCCCTAGCTAGTATTATACAATTGACTACTATCAAAGGTATAAATATGCCTAATTCATTGTATAAATCTTGAGTATAAGCCTTCATAAACATCTCTACTATAGTAACAAAAGTTGCAATAACTACAATAAAAGCTGGTATACGAATTTTATCTGGAATTACTTTTCGAAGCAAGGATATAACCACATTTGAACATATTAAAACTCCTGTTACAGCTAATCCCATGGCTAAACCATTCTTTGCTGAGGTAGTTACTGCTAAAACCGAACACATACCTATTAATTGTACAAATATAGGATTTTCATTTATAATTCCATTTTTAAAAATCTTAGATAATTTCAATTTCCCCACCTCCGTAAATTAGCTATTTTGCTAACTCTTCATTGTAAATCTGACGTGCAATATTTACTCCATCCAATATAGCATTGGTTGTCCTAGTGGCACTAGTTAAAGCCTGGACTTCTAAATCCCCTGAAGGATTTTTAGATGCTGTTATTTCTCCATCTACAGACCTATTTTTAAAAGATTCTGTGAAAGCAGGCTTAGTAGCATTATCACCTAATCCAGGGGTTTCTCCATGGTTCAATATCTTTATCCCCATTATCTTTCCTTCTGTAGAAATACCTGTCAAAAATTCAATTTCACCACCATAGCCATTTACAACAGTTTTAATAGTGTATCCTACCAAATCATTTCCATTATATGCTTCAAAGATTTCCAATACATTGTCAAAATTAGTTTTGATTTCATTTAATTTATTTTCATCCAATGGCCTAAATTCTTTCCCTTCAGGTAAGATTTCAATCTTAGCTTGTTCATCTTTGAGCCTATCTGCTTCAGCTATTTGAGGAGCTGTAATATTATTTGAAACTGCTAATACAGTTGCAGAAATTGCAGTTATTAAAAACAATATTAATGCTAACTTTAGAGTTTCATTCATCTATTTCACCTCCCCAAATACTTTAGGGCTTGTAAATTTTTCTATTAATGGAGTAGCTACATTCATCAATAATATTGAATAAGATACTCCTTCTGGATAACCTCCATTAACTCTTATAATTGCAGTTAAAATTCCTGCTCCAATTCCAAATATTACCCTTCCCTTAGGAGTAACTGGAGTAGTAGAATAATCTGTAGCCATAAAAAATGCTCCTAAAATTAGTCCACCACCAAATAAATGATATGGTAAAAGTTCAGGCTCAACGCCCAATAATACCAACATAATAAAAGTTGTCCCTATATAGAAAACTGGAATCTTCCAATCAATTACTTGCCTAATTATTAAATAAACTGCTCCTATTAATAATAGTAGTGCAGAAGTTTCTCCAATAGCACCTGGAATATTTCCTACAAACATATCTATAAGATCTGGTAATTCAGAAACTACTGTTTCAGAACCTATACTATTTTTCATTATTGATAATGGAGTAGCTGAAGTTATTACATCTGGCCTAGTACTAGTAAAAGTGGACATATGAGTAGGCCAAGATATAAGTAGCATTGCCCTTGCAGCTAATGCTGGATTCATAAAATTAGAACCTAGTCCACCAAAGAATTGCTTAACTATTATAATAGCAAATGCAGAACCAACAATAGGCAACCACCAAGGTGCAGATGCTGGTAAATTAAACGCGAGTAAAATTCCTGTTATAACTGCTGATAAATCCTTTATAGTGATTGGCTTATTAAAAAATTTCTGTGTTATAGCTTCAAAAAATACTGATGAGGCAACTGAGATTAGAATTAGTTTTAATGCATTTAATCCAAAAAAGTATATGCTTCCTAGCATTGCTGGAATAAGTGCTATTATTACATCTAACATTATCCTCTGTATAGATTCTTGTGATCTTATATGAGGAGATGAAGAAACTATTAATGCACTTTCTAAAGTAATATTTTCTACTTTAGAATCATTTTTTACTTTACTATCCATTTTCATTTCCTCCTATCTAACTTGATCTTTTTCTTTGAGAAATTATCTCTCTCTTGGCAACCCTTATGGATTCTACTAAAGGTCTTTTAGCTGGGCAAATATATGAGCAGGCTCCACATTCTACACAATCTAATGCATGAAGTTTTTCAGCTTCTTCAAGTTTACCCTTCAATGAATAAGAGCTTAGATACAATGGTTGTAATCTTACTGGACATACTTCCAAACATCTGCCACATTTAATACAAGGTCCCATAGGCTGTGGTTTTACTTCTTCTTCAGTTAATATTAAAATTCCACCTGAGCCTTTAATTACAGGTACATCTATACTAAATTGACTTAAACCCATCATAGGACCACCCATTACAATTTTCCCAGGGGCCCCTTCATTAAATCCACCACATTGGGCTATTAAATCTTTAAAAGGTGTACCTATTTTAGCTATTAGATTTTTAGGTGTCTTTATACCACGTCCTGTTACAGTAACTACCCTTTCATATAGAGGTTTCCCCTCTAATATAGCCTCTGCTATAGCCTTTGTAGTAGATATATTGCATACTACAGCACCTACATCCATAGGTAGTCCCCCCGAAGGCACTATCCGTCCCAGTGTGGCCGAAATTATTCTTTTCTCGTCTCCTTGAGGATATTTTGCCTTTAAACTTGCTACTTTTATATTATTTTCATTTTTACTTGCCTTTTCCATAGCATCTATAGCATCTGGTTTGTTGTTTTCAATAGCTATTATTCCATTTGTTACTCCTACTGCCTTCATTATGGCCTTTAATCCAAAAACTATTTTTTCAGATTCATTTACCATTAATTTATGATCTGCAGTTAAATAAGGTTCACATTCTGCACCATTAATAATAATAGTATCTATTTTTTTATTAGAAGGTGGAGATAATTTGACATGAGTTGGAAAACCTGCACCACCCATACCTGTTATACCTGCTTCCTTAATTATCTCAATAATTTCCTTTGGAGATAATTCTTCTAATTTTCCTTTAGGCTTTACGGATTCATGCAGCTCATTTTCTCCGTCAGATTCTATTACTACACATTTTACTGAAAGACCTGTGGGTGTAGGCATTAAAGTAATACTTTTCACTTTACCTGATACTGATGAATGTACGGGAGCAGATACAAATGCATCCGATTGTCCAATTTTTTGTCCTACCTTGACTTCTTCCCCTGGTTTTACTAAAGGCTCACAAGGTGCTCCTACATGTTGATGTAATGGAATCATTACTACGTCAGAATCTATAGCCCTCTCTAGCGGAGCATTTTCTGATAGTTCTTTATAGTGAGGTACATTTACCCCACCTTTAAAAGTGAGATCCTTAAAATTCATATTTTCCACCTCTCTTTTATTCTTTAATTGATTCTTAGCAAATGCATTAAATATTAATATACTTTTATATATTCAAATAAGCCCTATAACAATGGGCTTATTTATTTTCTCATATATTAAATTATAGCACTGTTTTCATCCTATGTATACCCTATAACGGTATTTGAGATTTTTTTAACAAGTATTGTAATTATGCCCCTTATAAGGGCTTAATCATGTAAATTAGCTGATTGTAGGTATATGAAAATATGAAAGTATTCAAAATTTTTTTATTATATTGTCTAAATTCGCTTAAAGATTGTTAAATAACAAACATTTCATATTTTCATACTCAATTGAAGAGGATCTTCTGGATAGATTAAATTAGATATGGTTAATCCAATAAGCCTAACAGGTTTGTCTATATTGAATTTCTCACACAATATGTATCTACTGGTTTTAAATATTGTTTTCTCACGATCTGTAGGAATGTTTAAACTAATACTTCTAGTTTCTACTGAGAAATCATTGTATTTTATTTTTACAGTAATGGTCTTGCCTAAATAACCCTTAGCCATTAATTTATTAGATAGATTTATGGAATAATTTTCTACGTATTCTATAAGATACTTTATATTATCTATATCTTCTTTGAAAGTTTCTTCTTCTCCAATAGACTGGTTTAAAACATTGTATTCTACTGGTCTATTGTCTATGCCATGGGAAAAATCATAAATTTCTTGTCCCCTTTTACCAAATAAAGAAATTAAAACATTTGGATCATAGTTTTGAATGTCTCCTATGTAGTAGATTCCAAGCTTATTTAATTCACTTTCCATTTTAGGACCTACCCCCCAAAGTTTTCTCACTGATAAGGGTTTTAAAACTTCTATAACTTCTTCTTTTTTTATAATAGTAAGTCCATTTGGTTTTTCCATATCCGATGCTAATTTTGCTAAAAATTTATTATAAGATATACCAATAGATGCTGTTAAACCTTGTTCTTCTTTAATGTCCTTTTTTATTTCCTTGGCAATTTTAAGTGGATTCTTTCCAGTTATATCTAGAAAAGCTTCATCTATGGAAATAGGTTCTATTGTATTAGAATATCTTCTAAATATTTTATGTATTTCTTTAGAAGTATTTTTATATTTATTCATATTTACTGGTAAATATATGCCCTTAGGGCATAATTTCTTAGCCCTAGCTCCAGCCATGGCAGAGTAAACTCCATATCTTCTAGCTTCATAAGAAGCAGCACAAACCACACCTCTATCACTGGCTCCCCCAATGATTACAGGCTTACCTTTTAAGCTCGGATTATCTCTTTGTTCTACAGATGCATAAAACGCATCCATGTCTACGTGGATAATGGATCTGTTCATATGTATCACCCTGATATGATAGTATTTTATATATTGTATCATAAATAGGGCTGATGTAAATATATGGACCCAGCATTAACATACTAACTTATTGGCGAAAGTTACTAATCAACAATATCTATTTTTCTTTCCTTCCTCCACCTTATCATCATGGATATTGTTCCAATTAGAATTAAGACTATATAAGATATAGCCCAGAAATACTTTGGTTTACTAATATCAGTTACAAAATGCAGCAAATATCTTAACAGCACTGTAAAAGTAAATAATGCTATTGGCAATTGAATGCCTATTAAAGTTATATAGTTTTGTCCTATGCTAGAGACAACCATAGATATTAGAGCAAATACAAAAGCTAATATATAAACTCCTAGTACTGTAAGTATGATATACTGAATAAATGTTAAATCATACCAAGAAATAATAGTGTTATATATGGAGTTTATATTACAATTAAAAAACATTGATACATTGTTTGATGAATATATAAAAAAGAAACATATAAATTGCAAAGTGGTTATTATAAAAGCTGCTAATAAACCTGAAATTATTTTCTTTTTAAATATATGCCTTCCCATTTTAGACGTATACTGGAGATAATTTATTTTATCTTTATCATCCCTAATATATATTGGAGTTATCATAAACATTACACTAAGTAATATAGTCATAGCTACAGGCTTTATTAATTGATTATAATTAAAAAATACTAAATCATGAAAAACAGAAGTCTCTAGCCCCTTTTCTAATATATCTCTAATCCTTGCCTCTTGTTTCTCATTTTCTACCCCATTTAGTATATATTCCTCTCTATTTTCATAGGCTCTTATATATTCTTTTCTACAAGGTAATTCCCAAAATACATCTATTCTTTTATTGAAAATCACATCATCTCTTAACTTTTCAAACTCATTATTAGTTGTATTATCCATATCTATAAACTCATCATAATTTGCTATACCTAATTCCCTAAAATCTTCTCTAGATTGAATATATTCATCTGCTTCTTTTTTAGCTTCCTCATATTTTATTTTAAAATCTTCAAATTCTTCTTCATCCATAAATTCCCCATAACTATCTTTCATATCTACAAACAT
>JAAZMA010000008.1 GCA_012799055.1 Tissierellia bacterium | reverse complement strand
TTATAAATTATTTAATAATTTTTCTCCTTTTTCTGTAATTTCCATAGTCTTTACAAAGGTTTTATTACAAGTATTAGCATAGGGGCAATTGCCACAACTAGTATTGCAGCTATTTGTATTTTCATTTTCCTTTATATAACCCATTCGAATTAATTGATTAATTCCATCTTCTATTAATTCTTCTGACATGTTTAATTTATGGGCTATATTAGATATAGAAATATAACCCATATTTTTAATTTCAAACAATATTTTTTTTAGCAAGAGATCATCTCCTTAACTAAATCCCAATAAACTCCCTATTTGAAATACTAATATAGCCATAATCCATCCTATAAGGAATGTATAAATTGCAGTAAATATTGCCCATTTATGAGAATTAGTTTCTTTTTTAATTGTGGCTATAGTTGCAGCACAAGGAGTATATAATAAAGTCATAACCATAAAGGACAATGCAGTTAATGGAGTAAAAGCATTTTGAAGAGCAAAGACTAATTCTGTTCCTTGTTCTACTCCTGCATATACCATACCTAAAGTAGCTATTACTGCTTCTTTAGCAGCTATTCCTGAAAACAATCCTACTGCAGCCTGCCATGTACCAAATCCAGCAGGTTTAAATATCGGTGCTATAAAGGATCCAATCATTCCTAAAACACTTTCTTGACTATAGGGCTCTACGCCTAGTGGGAATCTTGCTAAGAACCAAAGAATAGTTACTACTACAAATATGGTAGTTCCAGCCCTTTTCAAAAATCCTGAAACATTATCCCACATATTTCTTAAAACATTTCTTAAAGTAGGAATTCTATAAGGGGGAAGCTCCATAATGAAATAAGAAGACTCACCTTTAAATAGAGTTTCACTAAATATTTTACCCATTAGTAGAGCTATAAGAATTCCTAAGAAATATATTAAAAATAATACCAATCCGCCATTTTCAGGGAAAAACGCAGCAATAAATGCTAAATAAATTGGCAATTTTGCTCCACAAGACATAAATGGATTGATTAAAGTAGCAATCATTCTATCTTTTTTATTATCTAAAGTTCTAGTGGCCATAACTCCTGGAACATTACATCCAAAACCTACTATCATAGATATAAAAGTTTTCCCTTGAAGGCCTAATGCTCTCATTATATTGTCCATTACATAGGCAGCTCTTGCCATATATCCACTGTCTTCTAATAGACCTAATAATGTATATAAAACTACTATTAAAGGTATAAATTCAACAACTGCTCCAACTCCACCAATAAGTCCTTCAGCAATAAAAGAAATTAACCATTCAGGTGCATTTTTGCCAATAAGATAATTTTCTAAAGCTACACCCAATGCGTCAATGCCACTAGCAGCTGCTTCCCCTAGCAAATCTTCACCAATGGCAAAAGTTAGTTGAAATACAATTAACATTATTAATGCGAAAATAGGTAATCCTAAATATTTATGAGTAAGAATTTTATCAATTTTATCAGTTGTAGTTTCAATTGTTTTTTTAGGTCTAATTACAGTGTCTTTAGTTATATTATTTACGAATTCATATCTTTTATCTACTATTTCTAGTTCATAATTTTTATCATTATTTTTTATATTTTGAAGTATAGCTTGAAATTCATCAGAAGAATTTAAATTCTTATCTTCATTTACAAGCTGAACTATAGACTGATCTCCTTCTAGTAATTTTATAGCAATCCAAGAAGAAGGATATTCAAAATCTTTATGAGTTAAAAATTTATTTATTTTTTCTATTTCTTTATCTATATCAATTCCATAGGAGATAGGATATCTAGGTTCTATTTCTTTATTCATTAAAACGATAGAATTTTTAATTAATTTATCTATACCTTTTCTTTTAGAGGCAATGGTTGGAATTACAGGTACTCCTAATTTTCGGGAGAGGTTTTTAATATCAAATTGTATATTTCTCTCTTCAGCCTCGTCTATCATATTTAATGCTATGACAACTTTGGACCCCATTTCTAATAATTGAGTAGTTAAATATAGATTTCGTTCAATATTTGTTGCATCTACCACATTAATAACTACATCTGGATTTCCTTTTAATATAAAATCACGAGCCACGATTTCATCTTCTGAAAAAGCACCTAAACTATAGGTTCCTGGTAAATCCACTACATTATATATTTTATTATCAAATTTAAATTTTCCTTCTTTTTTTTCCACAGTAACCCCAGGCCAATTACCTACATGTTGATTAGAACCAGTAAGTGCATTAAATACTGTAGTTTTACCACTATTAGGGTTACCAACCAAAGCTATAGTGTTCAAATTTATCTCCCCTTTATCTTCTGCCAAAATTAATTAATATTATCTATTATTATTTTATTAGCTAGACCTCTTCCAACTGCAATTTTATTTCCAGATAGAGAAACTATAATAGGACCTCTATCATTTTTTATTACTTTAACATTAGCTCCAGTATTAAAGCCCATTTCGTATAATCTTTTTGTAGCGCAATCTCCTGCAGCTATATTTTTAACTTTACCATTTTCTCCTGGATTTAAATTAGTTAAAGCTATATTTTTCATAATAATTCCCCCTTCAAAATAATCTATAAAAATGGAATTGATAATCACTATCGTTATCATAATATATCATAATATATTTTTTAAAAAAAAGCAATAGTTTTTAAAAAATCAAACGTTAGGCACTGCACACCCATGGAAATAAATATGGGTAGGGACTGTCCCTAACGTTTGCCTAACGTTTGAAATTAACTAAAACCTAAAAGTTTACCAATTTGGAATACTAAGACTGCACCAATCCATCCAACTACGAAAGTATATATAGTAGTAAATAGAGCCCATTTATGAGAATTGGTTTCTTTTCTAACAGTGCCTATAACAGCAGCACAAGGAGTATATAATAGTGTCATTACCATAAATGACATTGCAGTTAGGGGAGTAAAAGCTCCTTGAATTGCAGTTATTAATTTGGCACCTTCTTCTACACCTGCATATACCATACCTAAAGTAGCTACAACAGCTTCTTTGGCTACTATTCCAGCAAAAAGTCCTACAGAAGCTTGCCAAGTTCCAAATCCAGCAGGTTTAAATATTGGTGCAATAAAGGATCCTATTCTAGCTAAAATACTGGCTTCACTATAAGGTTCTACACCAAAAGGCAATACTGCTAATACCCAAAGTGCAGTTACTACTGCAAATATAACGGTTCCTGCTCTTTTTAAGAAACCCCATACCTTATCCCACATATTTCTTAAAATATTTTTCAAAGTAGGTATTCTATAAGGGGGCAGTTCCATTATGAAATAAGAAGATTCACCTTTAAATAAAGTTTTACTAAATATTTTACCCATTAGTAGTGCTACGGCAATTCCTAAGAAATAAAGGAAGAATAAAATTAATCCACCTTTATGAGGGAAAAATGCTGAAATAAATACAGAATATATTGGAAGCCTTGCACCACAAGAAATAAATGGATTAATGAGGATTGCAATCATTCTATCTTTTTTACTGTCCAAAGTTCTAGTAGACATTATACCTGGTACATTACAACCAAAAGATACTAACATTGAAACAAATGTCTTGCCATGTAATCCTAAGGATTTCATTATTCTATCCATTACATATGCAGCTCTAGCCATATATCCACTGTCTTCTAATATTCCCATAAACATATACATAATCATAATTAGTGGAACAAATTCAAAAACAGCACCAAGGCCACCTATGATTCCATCTGATATAAAAGCAGTTAACATTTCAGAGGCATTGTGACTTTCAAGGAATGAACCTACAGTTTCACCTAAAGCCTCCATTCCACCTGCTACTAATTCTCCTAATATATCTTCTCCAATTAAAAATGTTAATTGAAACATTACAAACATAATTAAAGCAAATATTGGTAATCCAAACCATTTATGAGTAAGTATTCTATCTATTTTATCAGTTGTTGTTTCTGCTTTTATTTCAGGTCTTATAACATTTTTGTTTATTGCATTATCAATAAATTCGTATCTTTTATCTACAATTTTTAATTCATAATCTTCTGTATTGTCTTTTACTTTATCCATAACATTTACAAATTCGCTAGACAGATCATGATTATTACTAATTAATTCATGTACATATTCGTCCCCTTCCAGAAGTTTAATAGCAATCCAATGAGAAGGATAATTTAAATCTATATTTCCCATTAGATTTTTTAAATTATCTATTTCTTCGTCTATATCTTTTCCATAAGATATATTGGTTTTAGTACTTTCTGATTTTTTAATCATATCTACGGACTTCTTAACTAAATTATCAAGGCCTTCTTTTTTGGAAGCCACAATAGGGACAATAGGTACTCCTAATTTTTTTGAAAGTTTATCAATATTAAAACTAATATTTCTAGCTTTTGCTTCATCCATCATATTTAATGCAATGATTACTTTAGCACCCATTTCCAGTAATTGAGTAGTTAAATATAAATTCCGTTCAATATTAGTAGCATCTACTATATTGATTACTATATCAGGATTATCTTTAATGATATAATCCCTTGCAACCATTTCGTCTTCAGAATAAGCTCCAAGACTATAAGTTCCCGGTAAGTCTACGATTTTGTATGTATTTCCATCAAAATTAAACTTACCTTCTTTTTTTTCTACAGTAACCCCAGGCCAATTACCTACATGTTGATTAGCACCTGTAAGTGCATTAAACAATGTAGTTTTACCACTATTGGGATTACCTACTAAAGCTATAGTATTCACTTAAATCCCTCCTTAGCTATCATATAATGATAGTCATTATCAATAAATGATCAAAAAAATTTGCTTATTATTCCACAAAAATATTAGCAGCTTCTTCTTTTCTCAAAGTTAATTTATATCCTCTTAATAATACTTCAATAGGGTCTCCTAAGGGAGCCTTTCCCATTATTTCGACGGTAACTCCAGGTACTACACCCATATCTAATAATCTTTTTTTGATAGAAGTATTTTTGGATATTTCTTTTACTTTGCATTTTTTGCCGACAGGCATAGAATCTAAACTGTTCATATTGCACCTCCTTGAACAAATATAAATGATATTGATAACCACTATCATTATCATAATACAATTTTTTAAAAAAATCAATAGTTATTTTAAATTTAAATAATATTGACTTAATTAAAATAAGAAAGTGGTTGCCAAAATACAAAAAAAGGATTATCCTAGTATATATGAAAATAAATTGTAAAAATTGGAGATGAAGGATAAATTGAAGGATAAGATTAATAATACTAGGGAATTATTACATAAACAATTAGAATCAAATGTAGTTGATTATGAAAAACTTTTGCAAACAAGTCAAGAATTAGACAAACTTATAATAGAATATTATGAAGATGAAGATATTGATTTTTAGCTAAAAAAAGTTTATAATAAATATTAAGGTCAGAGAAAGTCAAAAGTTATAAAACTGGAGGTGATTTTATGGAATATAAAGATTATTATAAAATTTTAGGTGTAGATAAAGGTGCAAGTAATGCAGAAATAAAAAAAGCCTATAGGAAATTAGCGAAAAAATATCATCCAGATTTAAATCCAAATGATAATGAAGCTCAAGAAAAGTTTAAAGATATAAATGAGGCTTATGAAGTATTAGGAGATGAGAAGAAAAGAAAAAAATACGATACTTTTGGAAGTGGTGCCAGCTTTACCAATGGGCAAAATTTTGATCCATCTAATTTTGGTTTTGAAAACTTTGGGAATGGATATAGTTATACCTATACTACAGGTGG
>JAAZMA010000165.1 GCA_012799055.1 Tissierellia bacterium | reverse complement strand
TGGTTCAGGATGACAATATTGTAAACTATCAATTGAATAAAATGGAGGTATAAACTATGAGTATGATAATAGATGTATATGCAAGAGAAGTATTAGATTCTAGAGGAAATCCTACAGTGGAAGTAGAAGTTTTAACTGAATTTAATGGTTTTGGTAGAGCATTAGTTCCATCAGGTGCCAGTACTGGAGCATTTGAAGCAGTAGAATTAAGAGATGGAGATAAATCCAGATATTTAGGAAAAGGTGTTATGAATGCAGTAGATAATGTAAATAATATAATTGCAGAAGAAATCATAGGCATGGATGTATATGATCAAATAGGCATAGATATGAAATTAATCCAATTAGATGGTACAGAAAACAAAGGAAAATTAGGAGCCAATGCTATACTAGGAGTATCCTTAGCAGTGGCTAGAGCTGCAGCAGATGAATTGGGAATGCCATTATACAATTATATTGGTGGAGTAAATGCAAAGACTTTACCAGTTCCAATGATGAATATACTAAATGGTGGAGAACATGCAGACAATAATGTGGATATACAAGAATTTATGATAATGCCAGTAGGTGCTAAAAACTTTAGAGAAGCCTTAAGAATGGGTGCAGAAATATTCCATAATTTAAAATCTGTATTAAAATCTAAAGGATTAAATACAGCTGTAGGTGATGAAGGTGGATTTGCACCAAATTTATCTAGTAATGAAGAAGCTTTAAAAACCATAGTAGAGGCCATAGAAAAAGCTGGTTATAAACCAGGAGAAGAAATATACTTAGCCTTAGATGTGGCAGCTACAGAAATGTATGATGAAGAGAGAAAAGTATATGTATTAGAAGGCGAAGATAGAGAATTAAATGTAGATGAAATGATTAGCTACTACGAAGATTTAGTAGATAAATACCCAATAATCTCCATAGAAGATGGCCTAGCAGAAGAGGATTGGGAAGGTTGGGATAAATTAACTGAAAGATTAGGAGATAAAATCCAATTAGTAGGAGACGATTTATTCGTTACAAATACTAAGAGATTAGAAAGAGGAGTAAATGAAAATATTTCTAATTCAGTACTTGTAAAATTAAATCAAATAGGAACTTTAACTGAAACACTAAATACTATAGAAATGGCAAAGACTCATGGATTTACAGCAGTAGTATCCCATAGGTCAGGAGAAACTGAAGACACTACAATTGCAGATTTAGTAGTAGCTACTAATGCAGGACAAATTAAAACTGGTGCACCATCTAGAACAGATAGAGTAGCTAAATATAATCAATTATTGAGGATTGAAGATTTCTTAGGTGAAACTGCTAAATATAGTGGAAAAAATGCATTTTATAATATAAAGAAATAATAATGCAAGGGGGTTTTCCCTCTTGCATTATTTATCTCTATTGATTTTAAACATCCCTTGTGCTAAAATGATATTGTTTATGATATGATATAATATATATTATCCAATGGAGATATAGGAGGTGGGGACATGGTAATTTTCTTTTCAGTTTTGATATTAATATCTAGTATTTCAATAATCGTAACTGTATTATTTCAAGAAAGTAAATCAGAAGGTTTAGGTGCTGCTTATGGTGGAAGTTCTGAAAGATTTTTTGGAAGGTCAGGTGCAAGAACATTTGAAGCTATGCTTGGGAAGATAACCACAGTTTCAGCAATAATATTTATGATATCAGCAATAGTTCTTGCAGCCATTCAATAAAATTTAGGAGGTATGTGTAAATGGATTTTGCAACGATAATTGCACCAATAGTTGGCATAATTGCCTTAATATTTGCATATTTTAAGGCCAGTTCCATTGAAAAAGTAAGTCCTGGCAATGAGAGAATGAAAGAAATAGCTTCATATATAGAAGAAGGAGCTATGGCTTTTCTAAAGAGAGAATATAGAGTATTACTAATATTCGTAATTGCTTTATTTATAATTTTAATTTTTGCAATAAATTGGCAAACTGCTGTATCATTCTTGGTAGGTGCACTTTTCTCAGCCTTAGCAGGTTATGCAGGAATGAAAGTAGCAACTAAGGCCAATGTAAGAACAGCCAATTCAGCCATGGAAAGTGGTATGAACAAAGCGTTAAATGTAGCTTTTTCTGGTGGTGCAGTAATGGGAATGTCAGTAGTTGGATTAGGAGTATTAGGAGTATCTGTACTCTACATACTATTTCCTAATCCATCAATTGTAACAGGTTTTGGTTTAGGAGCTTCATCTATAGCATTATTTGCCCGTGTTGGTGGAGGAATATACACTAAAGCGGCAGATGTTGGAGCAGATTTGGTAGGTAAAGTAGAAGCTGGAATTCCAGAAGACGACCCTAGAAATCCTGCAGTAATTGCAGACAATGTTGGAGACAATGTTGGAGACGTAGCAGGTATGGGAGCAGATTTATTTGAATCCTATGTTGGTGCTATAATCTCAGCTATTACTTTAGGCCTAGTTGCCTATGGGGATGGAGGAGTCAAATTTGCATTGGCATTGTCCTCAGTAGGGATAATTGCATCTATAATAGGAGTATATTTTGTAAGAGGAGATAAAGATCCACAAAAAGCATTAAATACTGGTACACTAGTTTCATCAATTATTACAGTAATAGTAGCATTTTTCTTAAGTAGAAGTATTTTAGATTCAAACAAGCCTTTTATAGCTATTTTAGCTGGTTTAGCAGTAGGATTAATTATTGCTAGAATTACTGAATATTATACTTCAGCAGATTTTAATCCAGTAAAGAGAATAGCTAGTGAATCAGAAACTGGGGCTAGTACTAATATTATAGGTGGATTATCTGTAGGAATGATGTCAACAGGAGGACCAATAATAGTAATTGCCATAGGTATATTAATTGCATTTTATGCATCCAATGGATTAAGTAATCCAGCTGAAGGATTATATGGTATAGCTTTAGCAGCAGTAGGAATGCTATCTACAGCAGGTATGACTATTGCAGTAGATGCTTATGGTCCTATAGCTGATAATGCTGGTGGTATTGCAGAAATGTGTGAATTACCTGAAGAAGTTAGAGAAATAACAGATAAATTAGACTCAGTTGGAAATACTACAGCAGCAGTTGGTAAAGGATTTGCCATAGGTTCAGCAGCATTAACAGCATTGGCACTTTTTGCATCTTATACTCAAGCAGTTGAATTATCAAGTATAAACTTAACCACACCAGCAGTAATTGCAGGAATGTTTATAGGAGGAATGTTGCCATTTTTATTCTCAGCTATGACTATGGATGCTGTAGGTAAAGCAGCCTTTAGTATGATTGAAGAAGTTAGAAGACAATTTAGAGAAATCCCAGGTATAATGGAAGGAAAAGCTACTCCAGAATACAATACCTGTGTAGACATATCTACAAAAGCAGCTTTAAGAGAAATGGTAGTACCAGGAATAATGGCAGTAGTAGTGCCAGTAATAGTAGGATTATTCTTAGGTGCAGAAGCTTTAGGTGGATTATTAGCAGGTGCATTAGTTACAGGAGTATTAATGGCCATATTTATGGCAAACTCTGGTGGAGCTTGGGATAATGCTAAGAAATATATTGAAGAAGGAAATCATGGTGGTAAAGGTAGTGAAGCCCATCATGCAGCAGTAGTAGGAGACACAGTAGGAGACCCATTTAAAGATACATCAGGACCATCCTTAAATATATTAATAAAATTAATGACCATAGTATCTTTAGTATTTGCAAACTTATTTTTAAACTATGGTGGAATATTATTTAGACTATTTGAATAAATTAAAACCCTCCTTTTGGAGGGTTTTTTCATGGGATAAATTGTTTTCAACAATTATTTGACCCTATGAATATAGAATATAAACAGTTAAAATGATGTGATATAATATAAAATGTAAAAAAATATTAAGATTTATGATGGAGTCTTTTCTTAATTTCCTGTATTAGAATTAGATAAACTGTTATAATAAATATAAAAGTATAATTAAGGAGAGAAAATATGGGATTAAGAGAGAATATAGTAAACTTTATGGAAGAAAAAGTATATAAACCTATGTCAAAGGAAGAATTAGCACTGGAATTTGGATTAAAGGGGAAAGAAATTAAGGTCTTTT
>JAAZMA010000098.1 GCA_012799055.1 Tissierellia bacterium | reverse complement strand
ATGAATAAAGTAAGTGAAATTACAAATGGAGAAATGGCAGACTTAGTTATTAATACAGTAAATATACCAAATACTGAAATGACCAGTATATTACTTACAAAAGACGGTGGGACAGTGTACTTCTTTAGTATGGCAACTAATTTCACCAAAGCAGCCCTAGGTGCTGAAGGAGTAGGAAAAGACATTAATATGATCATAGGAAATGGTTACACCAAAGACCACGCAGCCATATCCTTAGAATTAATGAGAGAATCAGAAACTTTAAGAAAGATTTTTGAAAAATTGTACGCTTAAACAATTAACAATTGACAAACTAAGCAGGGAGCTAAAATTGTGCTTTTCAATTTTATGCTCATCCCTTAGTTTCCTTATGTAATAATTGTCAATTGAATAAAAAGGGAGGTTTTATTTTGAGGTCTTATAAGGATATTGAAATTTGGAAAGATGTAACTGACGAAGAGTGGCATGATTGGAAATGGCAAGTTAGAAATAGAATTACCGATGTAGATACTCTTAAACAAATTATTAATATTACTGAAAAAGAAGAAAAGGAAATTGGAGAGGTACTTGAAAAGTTTAGAATGGGAATTACTCCATATTATGCATCTTTAATGGATCCAGATGATCCAAATTGTCCCATTAGAATGCAAGCGGTACCAACTATAATGGAAACCTATGAAGCTCAATCAGATTTATTAGACCCATTGGCAGAAGACGAAGACTCACCAGTACCAGGTATAACTCATAGATATCCTGATAGAGTACTATTTTTAATAACTGACCAATGTTCCATGTACTGTAGACATTGTACTAGAAGAAGATTTGCAGGACAACAAGACCAAGGAGCACCAAAAAGTAGAATAGACCAAGGTATAGAATACATTAGAAACACACCACAAGTTAGAGACGTATTACTATCTGGTGGAGACGCACTATTAGTATCTGATGATAGATTAGAATATATAATAAAAGAATTAAGAGCCATACCCCATGTAGAAATAATTAGAATAGGCACTCGTACACCAGTAGTTATGCCTATGAGAATTACAGACGATTTAGTAAATATGCTAAAGAAATATCATCCAATATGGTTAAACACTCACTTTAATCATCCAAAAGAAATTACAGAAACATCCATTGAAGCAGCAAACAAAATGGCAGATGCAGGAATTCCACTAGGAAATCAATCTGTGCTACTTCGTGGGGTAAACGATTGTCCACACATAATGAAAGATTTAGTACAAAAATTAGTAATGATGAGAATTAGACCATACTATATTTACCAATGTGATTTATCCATGGGAATTGAACATTTTAGAACCAAAGTATCTAAGGGAATTGAAATAATAGAAGCACTACGAGGCCACACTTCTGGCTATGCAGTACCTACTTTTGTAGTAGATGCACCAGGTGGCGGAGGAAAAACTCCAGTTATGCCTCAATATGTAATATCTCAATCACCAACTAAAGTAGTATTAAGAAATTACGAAGGAGTAATTACCACTTATACAGAACCACAAATAGTAGAAGAACCATGTAATTGTCCAGTATGTAAAGAAGAAAGAGAAACTCATATGACAGGTGTAGCAGAATTACTACAAGGTGAAGAAGTAAGATTTATGGAACCAAAAGACTTAGAAAGAAAAGAAAGAAATAAATAAAGGACAAATAAAAGAATAAATAGAGGAATAAATAAACATTAGTAAATATTAGAAAGAAGACAAGGAAAATACAAACAAATATTAAGAAAAATACTTTTAATTGAATATATTATCCTGAACTCCCGTTATCACCATGAATTAAGGTCATGGGTCAACTATACAAACCTAGGGACAGTTCCTAGTAATTGTCCCTAGTGTTTGAAACAACTATAGTAGACACCTTTGGTTGTCTAAAGTCCCAAAAATTAGATTAAAATAAATAATCCTTTGCTTTGCTTAGGATGACAATATTGTGCATTGTGAATAGGCACTGTGAATTGGAGGAATTATGCTACTACAATATATTAAAGATGAATACAAAACAATATCCATAGTAGGCATGGCCAAAAACTCAGGAAAAACTGTGGCATTAAATCAACTAATAGCTGAGGCAATAGATGAAAATATAGTCATAGGCTTAATTTCCACTGGACGAGATGGAGAATCTGAGGACATAGCTACAGAAACGGAAAAGCCAAAAATATTTGCAGAAGAAGGTACCTATTTTGCAACTACCACAGAATTATTATCTCTATCAGATGCTACTGTTGAAATAATAGAGATTACAGATTATAGGACTCCTCTTGGAGAGATTTTAATTGGAAGAGTCAAAGACAGTGGCTATATTCAAATAGCAGGTCCTCAATCTCTTACTCAAATAAAAGAATTATCCCAAAAGATTTTAAATCTAGGGGCACAAATAGT
>JAAZMA010000309.1 GCA_012799055.1 Tissierellia bacterium | reverse complement strand
TTATATTAAACTTATATTATGTGTTTGTCAATAGGTTAACAGTGATTTTTTCATAAATAATGTTATCAAAACCTAATTCTTAAATTTTTAGCGCTTTTTAGTTTAGCTCCTTATAAAAATATTTTAAGTTTAGTCTTAACAGTTATTAATAACACATATTAATCATAGTTTAAAAGACATTTAAAAGTGTTATAATTAATAGTAGTGTAAAAATAATTAATGATAGAAGGGTTTATATGTTTAAAACATTTGAATATGAAGATATAGATAAAAATAAAATTCATGGTAAAAATATATTAATAGATGTTAGAAGTCCCAAGGAGTATATAAACTCAACTATTCCTGGAGCCATTAATATCCCCATATTTAATGATAAAGAAAGGAAAGTAATTGGAACTACCTATGTTCAAGATAGTGTAGAAAAGGCGAAAAAAATTGGCATAGAAATAGTATCAAAAAAACTTCCAGATATTTATAATAAGGTAATAGCCTTAGATAAAGAATATGAACATCTTATTTTTTTCTGTGCTAGAGGTGGATTTAGAAGTAGCTCCTTAGTTTCTCTTTTTTCATCTATTGGTATAAATGCATTTAAATTAGATGGAGGATACAAAAAGTACAGAAAATATATTAATAAAGTTTTACCAAAAGCAATTGAAGGTGTACAATTTATAGTGCTTTATGGAAATACTGGCACTGGGAAAACGCATATTTTAGAAGCTCTGAGAAGCCAAGGAATGGATATTTTAGATCTAGAAAGATGTGCCAATCATAGAGGCTCTCTTCTTGGTAGTGTGGGTCTGGGAGAACAAAATTCCCAAAAACAATTTGAAAGCCTTTTATATGAATCTCTTAAAAATAGAAAATCCAATACAGTATTTGTAGAAGGGGAAAGTAAAAGAATTGGAAAAGTTATTATACCTGAATATATATATAATGCAATGAATAATGGAATCGGCATAAAGATAGAGGCTAGTATGAAATATAGAATTAATAATATTATGAAAGATTATGTTCATGGAACTGATGATGAATTAATTTCCTCTTTAGATTTTTTGAGAAAATATGTGGGAGATAAAAATATAGATAGATATATATATATGATACAAGAAAAAAGATATGGGGAAGTCATAGAGGGCTTAATGATTAAATATTATGATCCCCGATATGAGAATAATAATAGAGATATTAAGGCAGTATTTTATAATAAAGATTGTGAAAAGGTAACTAGTAAAATAATTAAGTGGACAAAGTTAAGAATTAAGGAGCAAACTAATTAGTTTACTATACATCCTTTTCATTCCTATCTATACACATCTCCTCACTTCTAGCATATTATAAATTAGGGTGATATTATGTCATGTTTAATTTCCATGAACTCATTTGAACTAATTGTAATTACTGCACTTATTGCAATTTTCTTATCTGATAATCAATCTTCTAATGAGTTGAATGTATTAGGAAATCTTATAGTTTCCATTGGAAGTTTAATGCTAACCATAGCTGCCCAAAAACAAGCTAAAGAATCTAAAAATAATGATGACAATTTGATTTGTGATTTAGAGAAAAAATTAGAAGATTTGCAAAAACAAATTCAAAAAATTAAAAGGTAGTAGAAAATAATTTTTCTATTACCTTTGTTGAAATTTATAAATCTAATATTTATCTATGGCAAATATCTCTGTATTACTTTCTTTAATTTAAAATTCTGATCCTCTAACATATTATAGTGCGTCTTTATTCTTATTATAATGTTCTATAAATTCATCCTCTGTTAATATTTAAATATAATCTACATCTAAATTAAATACTAAGGACCTTTGTCCTAATAATGCCTTATCTTTAGATTTCCCTATATAATCTTCACCAAACATTGAATACAATTCCCCAGATACTTTTAGCTCAGGAAATCTACCTAAAAGCTTTTCTCCATCAGTTAAAAATGCCAATTGAACTGGAGTACCAAATACCCCTTCCTGAGTGAAGTCCCCACCAGAAGCTATAAGAACTAATACTCCTAATTCTCCATTTAATAATTCTTTTAAATTTTTGTCACTGGTTTTTACTTTAAGATTTCTAGGTTCTAAAGTAGGAACTTTGTCATAATCTGCTGATGCACTACCTGTAAGAGGTAAATTAAATTGTGCAGCAGTCTTTTTATCTGTATATGGAGTTATTATTTTTCCATTTTCAATTAAAGTATATTTATAATCAGGATTTACCACACCTTCTGCATCAAAAAATTCAATTCCTGTCAGATCTTCTTCCTCTGCACTTTGATATAGTGTAAATTTATCACTAAATTTTTTCTCCCCTAGGAAATTTGTAAATAGTGAAGCCTTAGTACCTATTTTATATCCATTCATTTCATTTATTATTTTCATCAGTGGAGTTGTATCCATTTCCATAAATATTACAGGCTGTTTTCCTTCAATAGGAAGTTTTACCTTGTTTTTATAGGCAGTTAAAGTTTCTTTTATATTGTTTAAAATAGTATCTCTATTATATTCTCTATGAATATTAATATAAAATGTATCAAAAATATTTGTGGAAGATTTCTCTTTTATAATAATTTCCACTACTATTGCCTTGTCTATATGAGTTAAATCTAAACCTACATCATTTATTAATTTAGTTTCAAACTCTTGAATATAGATTTTATTAGAAAAAATAAAATCGGGAAATTCTTGTCTTAATATTTTTAATAGCTCTTCAACTTCTTTTACAAATTCTTCATGAGAAAATATTTCTTTTCTATAATCTACTGTTTTTACCATATTAGTAGATGGTTCATAAGGGTAAGGTATCTTAAGTTTTAAATTATCAATTGCTCTCTTTTCTAAATCTAAATTATCCACTTCTCCCACTGCTCCCGCTATACCTATAAAACCATTTTCATATACTCTAAATCCTGTTTTAGTAATATTCTTTTTCCTTATGGACTCTATATTAGATTGGACTATATTTATACTTATTTCTTCAAGTTTTTTAATATATTTTTCTTTTATCACAGAAAACCCTCCTATTGTACCGTAATATTATTTACTCTTATATAGGGACCACCCATACCTACAGGAAGGGGCCATTGTTCCATCTTTCCACAGCCTCCCAAAGCAAAGGATAAAATTTCTATCTCCTTTGAAATCCCATCTATTTCATATAGAGTTTCCATTACATTTCCAGTAATAACTGCTATATTTACAGGTTCTCTAATTTCTCCATCTCTTATCATATAGGCAATACTAGGAGCTATGGTAAATGTAGACATTCCTGAACCATGTTTTATATCTTCAATTAATATACCTTCCTTTACTTCAGAAATAAGCTCTTCTTTAGTCTTATCTCCAGCTTCTATATATGTAGTGGTCATTCTCACTATAGGTTCATACTCAAAATCCAATGCCCTTGCATTACCTGTAGTTTCTTCTTTAAGGGATGCAGCTGTTACACTACTATGAAGTCTCCCTGAAAGAATTCCATTTTTAATCAAATAAGTTTTTTGAGATTTATTACCATCATCATCAAAAGGAACAAAGCCACTACCTAAAATATCTCCCCTATCTACTATGGATAAAATATCTGCACCTACTTTTTTGCCAATAGTCCATTCTTTCATCATAGCTTCATCTCCAATCATAAAATCCGCCTCACTTTTATGTCCAAAGCTTTCGTGAGTAAATACTCCAGTTGCAATAGGCGAGAAAATTACAGTATATTTACCTGGTACTACAGGTTGGGCATCCTTAGTATAGTCTATATCCTTTTCTAATTTGTTTTTAAATTTATCTGATAAGTTTTTAAGTTCATTGAAATTAGTAGTAGTCTTATCATAGCCACTATCTAATGTCTTACCATTTACATTTAAAGAATATCTAAAAGCTATGGCACAGGTTTGATAATCAAATTTTAAATTGGCACCTTTACTGGAATAAAACTCTTTAGTAGTTTTATTATCAATATATATTCCTCTCCACATTTTTACCTCTTCTCTATTTTCTATAATTGGAAAATAGGATTTTAGAAGATTAAGCTTTTCTTCTTGACTAATATTTAATATATTATTGTCTTGGAAATGTAAAAATTCCCCTGTATTGACTTCAAATTTTTTAACTATAGGATTTTCAAGAATATTTTTATTTTCCTTGGCCATAGTACTAAGTTTATTTATTTCTTCTTGTATATTGTCTATATTTGTAGTTGAACTATAATACCATCTTTCCCCATCAAAAATCCTTATAAAAGCCCCTTTATGATTTCTTTTTAAATTTTGTCTTAACTCTCCATTATGATATGTGATTTCACTAATTGAAACATCTTCTAATCTTACATCTGTATAAAGATTTTCTGGAAAATTGTACATCTAATCACCCCTATTGAAAATAAATATTTGTATTAATTATTGGAAAAAATTTTCTTAATTAAAGATTATCACTAATATTAAATATTGTCAATGTTTGCTTTAATAATGTTAATGTTTAATTCAAATATGTTAAATAAATGATAAACTAAAAACAATATCATCTAAAACACTATTTAAATAGATATTTCTTTAAATCTTAATACTAGTTTACTGTTTAAATGAATAAGTTAGTATGTTAGTGCCAGGTACCAATACTTAGTGCCAGACACCAATATTCTCTCTAAATCATGCTCAATTGCTCCACATCTCCAAGCCTCAAAAGTGCTTTTGGATCATTGTCTTTAAAGAATACATGATTTATTTCTTTCTCTTTGATGAATATTTGTGTTTCGTTGTTTACAGATGGACGAAGTCGGCAGCTATAAACTACTGGGAAGAAATCCCTTATATATTTTCCTTCGCCATGAGCCGTCAATGCTATTATTTGAAATCCTAATTGTTCTGCAATAAAAAATACTGGATCTAATACATGGTCACTAGATGCTTCCCCAAATGGGTTGTCTAGTATTACTGTACGATTTCTTTTTTGATTAGATGAAATGCTTTGACTTTTTTCTGCCAAATAATTTAATATACCTAAAAATAAAGTCATATTTTTACTCCATCTTTCTCCACCAGACCAGCTATTAGACTTTCCCCAGGTTACTGGTATACTACTTACCTTACCATCGTTTGTTACCTTTCTACACTTTACTTTAATCTTTTCATTTCCCATTACAACTTTAAGTAATTCTTTGCCTTGAAATCTATTTTCTATATATTTTCTTACATTAGCTTTGTTTTCACTTCCATCTTCATCTTTAAATCGTATGTCTTCAATATCTTTTAATAGCCAATTTATATAATCTATAAGTTTTTGCTTTCCAACTTCATCTTCCCAAGTGGGGACTTCTACGATATATACTTCCTTCCATTTATCGTCAACTTTTATTCTAGTTTTCTTAGGTATGCTTCTAATCTCCTCTGTCATTGTTTTTAAATAGGAATGAAGATGAGTTATAAAATGGTTTATTTCCTTATCATGCTGCATCATATCTTCTTCTAGAATTCTAATAGTTTTGTTAATATTCTTATCCATTATTCTCTTCCACTTTGTCAATTCTTCAAAATCCTCTTTGTAATTAATCCCTGATATAGCCATGTTTTTAAGTCTAGGATCTGAAATAGAATTATTACAAAAAGATTCAAATTTTGTCTTTTCATTTAAAACTCTATTCTTTTTTTCATTTACCTTATAGTTAAGATTTTCTAAATCTTCTATAAGATCATTGATATATTTTACTCTATTGTATGGAATTTCTACTATTGTATCTTCAGCAAGTATACTTGGCTGAACTTTATTGGCTAAGTATTCGTATCTTTCGTTTTTCTTTTCTAATAAGTCTAAGGCATTATTTATAGAATTATACTTTCTATTTAATTCTTCTTCCATTGATTTTAAATACTCATATCTTTTATCTAATTCTTGTCTTTTTTCATTGATTTTTTCTTTTACAATGTCTAAGGATTCTGTAAACTCCATAATTTCATCGTATTTTTTCAAAAGATTCTCTTCATAAGTTTTATGCTTACTTTCATCAAAAATATATTTTTCTTTGGCTTTTTCCATTTCTATCATGATTTTATCAACTTTTGGATTAAGCCAGTTGACTTCGTCTATTAATTCTTCCATTTCTCTTTCTCCATACAATGGGAATACTGTTTCTTCATCAATTGAATATTTAGCTCCTTTTACCTCATTATATAAATCTATTTCTAATTCTTTCTTTATACTAATACTATTATTTATATTATCTTCTATATGGCTTCTATCTTTTTGTTTTTTATTTAATCTATCTTTTATGTCCTTTCTTTGTCTTTTTAAAATTTCTATGGAAATATCTGACTTTATAGGTAATGAATTCTCCACTTCTATATATACTTCATCTTCCAACAAACCATTTTTTGACCTTTCAATTTCTATAATCCTATTTTTTAAATTATTTATTCTTTTTTTATCATAACCTATTGATTTAGTTAACCTGGATATTTCTATTTTCTTTTTATTTATTTGGCTTTTCAATTCAGATATTTTATTTCGTATTTCAACTACTTCACGTTTTTCTTTAAAATAATCCATGGCCTTCTCTATTTTTTTATTTAGTATGGCTTTTTCTTCGTTTAATTCTTTGATTTCTTTGTTAATATTCTCCATTTCTTCATCTATTTGTTCTATTCTTGTACTTTTTTTATTAATTACAATTTTTATATTATATATATTTTCTTCTATATTTTTTAATTCATCTTTTAAAGGTCTTAAGTATTCTAAAAATGGATATTTGTTTAAAAACTCTACAGTTTTTGTGTATAAATTGTCATAATTATTTAATTCATTTTCTTTATCTTTCCTTTTTTGAGTTATTATTTTAGCATTTTTATTAAATTCATCTTTTTTACATTGAAAATCCTTTCTAACTATATTGGTCTCCCACATGGATGGATAAATACAAATATAATCATCTACTATTATATTTTCTTTTTTCAGTATCTCTTGAGCTTTACTTTGAGATAATATTATGATGGGATAGGTAACTTTGTCTAAATTATTTTCTAATTTATTTTTAAGTTTTATTTGTTCATTGTCTGCTACTATAGCTGCTACAACCCAATAGGGATAGGCATTGTAATATTCTCTCTCGCTTTTATTCATAGTATAAGCTACTCTTTCAATATATTTAGCTCCTGATTCTAAAAAGCTAAATTGGTCTTTCCATTCATCTATCCATTTGGCTAATAAAGGCTCTACGGTAAAATATCGATTGTTTTTATAATCGTCAATAAATCTATGAAAAACTCTCTCTTCTATAATTAAATCTTCTTTTTCTTTTCTAATACTTTCACATTTATTTTCCAAAGTACTTAATATCTGTTCTTGCTTTGTATATATACTATTTATATGAAATAAATTAGGGATATTTTCTTTTATACTTAATAATAATTCTTTTTCTTCATTTTCAATATTATTAATCTTTTCTTCTAAAGCAGCTTTATCGGTGGAGAATCCAGCTAAATCCTCTCTATATTTTTTTAGTTGTAATTTAAGTTTACCTTTTTCTTCTTTTAAAAATTTCATTTTTCCTTGAGATTCTACTGAATATTTTTCAATATAGTTAACCTTATCTGACCATTTTGGGTATTCGTCTTCTATTTTTTCAGTTTCTGGATTTGAAAGTATTTCTTTTTTTACTCCTTTTATTTTTTCTGTTTTTGTTTTTAGATCTTGATCTAATCTAATCTGCCTCTCAAATAATTCCTCATATTCTTTATCTATATTTTCTTTGTCTAATTTTAGTCTTTTTAATTGTTCTTCATGTTTTTCCCTTTGATTTTCTAATATATTAATCTCTTCATTTAGTTTATTGATTTCAATATCAAAATAACTTTTTATATGGGAAGAGTTTGAATTTAGTTGTTCTTCTATAATATATATTTCTTCATCTTTTTCTAAATTTTCCAATTGCTTTTGGTATAGAATAATTTCATCTTCTAATTCTTTAATTTTTTTCTTGTATTTAGCTATTTTCAAATTTTGTATTCTAGTTTCTTTGATATTTAATTGTTCTTTATGTTCTTCGTAGCTTTTAAGTATTTCTTCATATTTATATTTAGATAATAAAAGCTTATTTTTTAACAACGCTAAGTCGTAGGAATCCTTCATTCTGTTTAATTCATTGAGTTCATAATTATATTTATCTTGAGCATTGAAATTATCTTCTAGTTTTATTTTTGTATCCTTTTCTTCAATAGAGATATATTGATATAAAGCTTTTCCATATGATTTTCGGCTATTGAATTGTTTCTCAGTATCATAAAATTCACTATATGTGTTTACATATTCTCCAATTTTATCTTGAATTTGTCTACTTTCATCAATGCTTTCTTTTAGATGCTTATGTTGTTTGAAATGTTCTCTTTGTTCTTCAAAAGTGTTGACAAAATCCTCTGTTCCATTTCCAGCCATTGCTTCTTCCACTGCTGGAATTAGAAGCTTGTCAACAAGATTGTCCGTTGTCTTACATCCTTCAAAAAATTTATCTATTCCACCTTCTTCACCGTTGATAATACCTATTCTTCTCCATTCCTTGGATATTATTTTAAAATTTTCTTCAATATATTTATGATAGGCTTTTATAGTAGGAAAAGTTATAGCATTTAGATATTCTCGACACATTAACTGATAATAATCCCCCATTTCTTCCCTACTTGCAGGTCGCTTATTTCCATCGATGGTATCTTTTACAAAGGGAATGTTTTCTATTGAATTTTTATCATTATACCCATATTCGTATACATATTTATATGAATCTAATTTTCCATTATTTAAATATAAGGTTACAGCAGTTAATGCATATCTTCTAGGGCTTTCATTGATAATCCATTCTATAGCTATATGACATGGATTTCCTTCAAGAGATAGTGTATCTCTTATTTTTCTATCGCCAAGATCTGCATGGGGAAGTATAGCTTGAAGAGCTATTTGTATAAAAGTAGTCTTTCCTCCACCATTTTCTAATAAAACAGCTCCATTGTGCCCATCAAATACAAATATTTCATCATTATATCGCTTTTCTCCATTATCATATATAGCATTAGTAAATCTAATCTTGGATATTGCTGGCATCTGTATCTTCTCTCCTTTCCCTTTCAAGTCCATACATAAAATCTAATATACCTCTATTGTATTCATAATCCATATAATATCTTTGTATAATAATTCTAGATTTCTCCGTAAGCTCTATCTCAT